>JAJZCS010000192.1 GCA_021829055.1 Pseudomonadota bacterium | reverse complement strand
TTTTTATCTATCCTTTTGACCCCAATTCTTACTTGAGTCGCAAAAACCCTCTGGCCCTTGTTCGCGCGTTCAGGAAGGCATTCGACAAAAAAAACAATGCCGTTGCCTTACTCCTTAGAATCAACGGAGATCCGCGCGCGCATCCAGGATGGAAAGAAGTGGAAGATGCTGCATCTGCAGACAGTCGAATCCATATTTGGTCAGAGACGCTAGATCGACCAGATGCTCTTGGTATTCTGGCTTCATGTGACTGCCTTGTTTCTCCTCATCGAGCCGAAGGGTTTGGGCGGAACATTGCAGAGGCAATCCTATTGGGGCTTCCGGTGCTGGCAACAGGGTTTTCTGGGAATGTCGACTTTATGGAGAGCGAGGAGCTGATTGCTTGGACACCACGTAAATTGGCGCCCGGTGAATACCCGTTTGGCGATGGACTGTGGTGGGCGGAGCCAAGCGTGGATGACCTAGCGAGAAAAATGAGATCTGTTTACCGACAAAAAGTGGAAGCACACAATCATTCACCAGCGCCAAACTCGCGAAAACAGCGTTTTGAACTCCGGCACGCCCCTCTCAGCGTCGGTCGCCGTTACGCTATGCGGCTTCAAGCAATTATGTCATATTCTTCCAGCTAAGCGCCGATGACACACGCGGCGAAAGTCGTGTCTGCCCGCGGCGCTGGGATCGTGCGAACGGATCATCTCTAATCGGTCAAAATTTGATGGAGCTGGGACTAGCCACCGGATGCGCGCTTTATCTCCTTGAAACCACGTGAGAAACATGATGGGATGATTGAGGGGTTGGGCTTGACGCTTATGGATCTAAGTGGAATCATCCTATTAGGATGGGATTCGGAATGAGCGGTAAGGCCGCCCGATTTAAGCGCATCAAAAAACCAACGCAGCCCCCCAATAAACGCAACCATAAGCGAGCCGATAGTGACCGTTCCGCCCAGAGATTCAGTTGAGATTCATATGCCGGCTTATATCGGTTTCGTGGAGCGTATCAGTTCTGGCGCCGTTGAAGGGTGGGCGATCGATCGGAATGATCTTGCGCGACATCTCCGCGTCAAGGCAATTGCGGCGGGGCGTGTGCTCGGCAGTGCGATCTGCGATCTTTATCGAGAGCATTTGTATAAATTCGGGGCCGGGGATGGTCGATATGGTTTCCGGATCCCGTTCGAGATAAAAGCGCCGTTCGATGACATCGCCGTGGTCGTGGACGATCATCTGGGCACATATCGTCTGCCATTTGTCCCGCCGGCGTCAACCGGTCTGGACCGCTTGGAACCGCCAAGCTCCGATAACAACACACCGGCCATCGAACACGAGACTAAACCTACGGTAGCGCCCTCAGAGGAGGCAATGGCTGCGTTAGAGACTCGGGTGCAAATGCTGCAAGGCCGCCTTGAAAAGTGGACTGGAACGAAGATTGAAGGCTGGGCGTGGGATCCACAGGCGCCTAATAAACGGATTCGATTGGAGATGGTAGAGGGCGACAACCGGCTGTCATCTGTTGTCGCCAACATGTATCGTTCTGATCTTGTTCGACTAGGCTGTGGCGATGGCCGGCATGGGTTTTGTATTGAATTAAAAGAAGGGCTGCTGTCTGAAGGCAGCCATGTCCTGGATCTACGATGTGCTGACACTGGCGCAACAATGCCGGGTTCGCCAATTCTCGTCGAATGCAGAATGGCCGTGGCAACAGGCTATCCAACGACCTTGCTGACCGCGGTGGCCAAGGCTGGCCATGGTAAATTAGACGTTGGCGTTCGTCCCCGACACGCGATCTCGCGCAGTGACTATGTCCGCTATAGGCGAATGGAACATTTTGCCACAAGAGGTATAACGGCGTCAGTTCTTTCGATTGCCGACTCGATTCGGGAAACCGGCACGCTTCCGTCTAGGTTCCTTACCGACTCTATGATCTCCGCTTGGTTATTGCGGAAGGATCTCCAGCAGCGTTTTCAACAACTCGACGAAGAAACTTGCCAATATGCCCTTCTGGCTTGGTTCTTGTGTGTTCGACCGATCGAGGAAGGCCTTGCGCTGTCATGCGAACCAACCGGCCCAATTCTGACGGCGATGTCGAGGGAACTTGTTGCAGAGGAAACCGGGCTCGGAGCGGGGTGTACGGCGCTCATGCTCGCCGCATATTGTTACGTCGCCAGCTATCCGGGCAGTGGGTTGCCCGCACCGCGCCAATGCCGGGAAAAAGACATCGTCGTATGGTTTTTCTGCGAGGGCGCCTATCATCTGCGAGTGTCCCACGCAATACCGCAAAACGTTCGAGCTGGCCTGGCGGCACCTCGATCGAACGGGGTCTCTTCCATCGTCGAATGGGTGGCCCATAGCGTACCTGCCTTTGACCTGGCCAACTTGGCGAAGGAGCGCGGTTCCCAGGAAATCCTGGCGTGGCTCGACGCCCATGATCATGGGCCGGCGGCGACCTATTGGCGAGATTTATTGCGTGAGAGCCTGATCGTTGAGGATCAGGTCCGATTTGATGATCCACCTGATCCGGTTTTGCCGCCGGTCTGCAAGCGGTTGCGCGACGCCGTGCCAGACATGTCCGAGTTGCTGCTGATCGACGGGCAGCCAGAATATCTGTGTGCAGACGGCAACGGTAAGCGATTGTTGCTGAAAGGCGAGTGGTATCCTCCAGAGGCCGCATTTGTGTGGTCGCATGCGCCGATCTCGACAGTTCTGTTCTGCATTGCCGGCGGCTCGGTCGAGTGGGTCCGTATCGGATTGATATTCCACCAGTCGCCACTACCTGAGCGTGTAGTGAAAGTGATGCTTAACTATAATACTCTGTGGTCAGGCACGATCGGCGAGGCGTCATCCGGTGAGTTGATCCTCGCTTGCACAGGTCAATGCCTCGCTCACGACGCACCCAATCTGCTGCAGATCGAGGTCGGCACGGCTTTCGTGCCGGCCGAACAGTCGCAGTCGTCGGACCATCGAAGACTTGGAATACCTCTAAAACGGATTTGGATTCAACGAGCCAAAGGTTTGTCTGAGTGATTACCGGGCCATTCCGCCCTACGGACAGCGGTCGTCGACTGCTCATTATCCGTGGCGACCTGCGCAGCCGTACCGGAATCGCGTATGACGCTAGGGCGAAGATGCATCTGCTGGATACAGACTTCGACATCATCGGTGTGGACGTGCATCCCGATCCCGCCGACCGGGACGGACAGTTTTCTTACCCGATTATCAGCGACGATGAGGTGCCGTGGCGAATCGCAGCAAGCCAACATCGGTCAATTGTGCTGCATCATACGCCACCAGACGATTTTCGTGGATTTCCAGGCGCATGGAATATCGGATCTTTCTATTGGGAGACTGATGTCGCACCTCGCCTTCAGCAGTGGCAGGTAAAGATCGCCCTGATGGATGCGATGTGGGCGCCATGCTCGATGATCGCCGATCTGATTCGGGGCATGGGCTATACAGCGCCGATACATAATATCACATGGCCTTTCGATTTCACCCAAGCCAGACGGAGCAACCCGAGATTGCGGCAGAGCATATCTGTGCGGCTCTTTGGGGATATGGGCGACCGAGGCTTTGAAGTCCGAAACCACTCGCTTGCAGAGGCGAGGACATCGGCCCGCAACTTGTTTGTTACCGTTCAATCGATGGCTGCCCGGAAAGGGCTACCCATCCTGCTTCGGGAATGGCATACGTACCTCTCCGAGACGAGCAATTCGAGCGATTTGTTAATAATGCGGCTGGCTTTTCGTCACGCGTCTAACCTCTCGGATTCGCCGGAGGCGGATTTCGCGTCTATGTTGCAGAATGCCGGGTTCCGGTCCGGCCAAAATGCGCGCATCGGCATCATCGTAGGGACTCTGTCCGACCCGGAACTAACCGAGTTGTTCCAAGCCAGCGATGCGTATGTTTCGACTACGTTCGGTGAAGGATTTGGGGGGGCGATCGTAGAGGCGATCGTGAATAACCGGCCTGTCATCGTGCCCCGCCACACTGCAATGTGTGATTATATCGCTCCGGACTACCCCCTAATCGTTCAATCGGAGCGCCGCGTCGTCGGCCTACGTGGTGGTCTTTCAGTTTACCCCCCAGCCTCATCCTGGCACGTGCCAGTGTCCGGCGCTGTGGCGGCCCATCTCTCAGCTTTTGTTGACATGACTGCACCGGAACGGGCGAAGCTCGCGCGGGATCTGCGGAGCTACGCTGCTCGTTTTTGCTCGGTCCCGGTTGTCCGGCATGCGATGCAGTCCTTCTTTCGTGGGCTGCTCGCCGAGCCGCGGGCACAAACGAGTCCCGTATGATGCAGCTTACGCTTGATCTTAGTCCGATACTTGTGAACAGGACTGCGGTTTATGATATCTGCATCGAGGTTGATCGAATCGCACGCGCTCGGCAGTCCGCGCAACTCGACTACCAGTTCGTCGGACAGCGCACCCCTCGGATCCCGCCAGCGGACGAGCAACGCAGGTTGTACGACCGCTTCCTGCAGAAATTGAACGAGCCGGACCTGTTGACCGGGACACGTCCTGACCCTGTCACAACAGACGATCGTGCCTCTGAGAAACGTCGGACATTCTATCTCGATCCACTTTATACGCTTTTCGCGAC
>JAJZCS010000009.1 GCA_021829055.1 Pseudomonadota bacterium | reverse complement strand
ACCGCGTCAACCATGACGTTGCCACCGCCAACCGACACCAGGCGCGGCTTTTCGACTTGGCTCGGTGCTGCACTGTCAATGCCGGTTGCTACAACTGAAATCCGTACCCGACCGCCGAGTCCTTCGTCGAGGGCCATCCCCACCATAATATTTGCGTCTTCGTCAACTTCTTCGCGGATCCGATTCGCGGCCTGATCAAGTTCGAACAGCGTCAGGTCCGAACCGCCGGTAATATTGATTAGCAGTCCGCGCGCGCCCTTCATATTGGTATCTTCGAGGAGCGGATTAGATATGGCCGCCTCCGCCGCCCGAATTGCCCTGTCTTCGCCGTCTGCCTCCCCGGTTCCCATCATGGCCTTGCCCATCTCAAGCATAACCGAGCGGATGTCGGCGTAATCCAGGTTGATCATACCAGGCACCACCATCAGATCAGTGACTCCCCGCACGCCCATATATAGAACGTGGTCCGCCATCTCGAAGGCTTCTTTCCAGCCAGTTCGCTCGTTAGCGACTTTGAAGAGATTCTGATTCGGGATAACAATAAGAGTGTCGACAAATTGCTGCAATTCAGCGATGCCTTCCTCAGCGGCACGCAGACGACGACGGCCCTCGAAGGCAAAAGGTTTCGTCACAACGCCAACGGTTAGAATGTTACGCTCCCGTGCCATCCGAGCAATCACCGGAGCCGCTCCGGTACCGGTACCACCACCCATCCCGGCAGTGATGAACACCATGTGCGCTCCATCAAGATGCCTTGCCAATTCGTCTGCGGCCTCCTCCGCAGAAGCTCGACCCACTTCGGGCCTCCCTCCAGCGCCGTTCCCTTGGGTGATGTGTGGTCCAAGCTGGATGCGCCGCTCCGCCCGGGACAACAGCAATTGCTGGGCATCTGTATTGGCAACAACAAATTCGACTCCGGGCAGGTTGAGCGCAATCATGTTGTTAACGGCATTTGTGCCACCTCCTCCTACCCCAAATACCGTAATCCGCGGGGTGAAATCGGTATGGCTCGTCTTTTGGGCGATCAGGTTGAGCGTCATGGAAGATACTCCTTGCGGATGAATAAAGATTTTTTTCTAGGTTCGTTAGTTAGGGAGTGAAGCATCAAATTCTCTCCCTTAGGAAGGCCGAAAGCCGAGCAAACAGACCGTGTGGAGGTTCGGCCGAAAGATCAAGATCATGCATCGTCTGACCCTCACCAGTGGCGAAAGCAAGCAGGCCAATCATCGTTGCAAAGTTTGGCCCACTTGCTGCGTCGGGAAGGCCAACCACCCCGAACGGTCGACCAAGACGTACCTGCCGATTCAGAATCTGTGCGGCCAGTTCACGTACACCGACGAGTTGGGCGGCACCACCTGTCAACACGACACGCGTGCCCGCCGCGCGACCAACTCCGGAGGTCTCGATCCGATCTCGTGCCAATTCGAAAATTTCCTCGATGCGGGGCCTAATAATCGAAACCAAAGCACTCCTTGGTACTTTGGCGATATGATGCTCGGCCTCACCTACCATCGGTACTGGAAGCAGCTCCCGGACATCATCCGGACTGCTTTGGCACGTACCGTATAAGGACTTTAACCGCTCCGCATGAGCCACATGTGTTGACAAAAGCCTTGCAACATCATTGGTCACGTGTTGGCCACCGACAGGCAACATGGCTGTGTGGACGACCTGTCCTTCAGCAAACACGGCAATCGTCGTTGTGCCGCCGCCCATGTCGATAACGGTGGCACCTAGTTCTCGTTCGTCTGCAACTAACGTAGCCAACCCTGATGCAAACGGTGCCGAAACCATCGCGGATATGCCCAGTTCACAGCGTTCAAGGCAAGCCGCAAGACTCTTGATAGCCGTCGTAGCAGCGTCGATCACATGCAGTCGCGCCGTCAGCGTATCGCAGTACAACCCGCGCGGATCCGAGACGCCCTCGGTCTCATCGGTTGAAAAACCAAGCGGAAGCGCGTGAATCGTACCACGCCCTTCGGCCGCGGCCCGTGCTCGCGCCTCCCGTACGACTCGCCGTATGTCATCATCCACTATGGCCCGCCCGTCAATTGGCCATTGCACATTGAACAAACGGCTCTCCGGCTGCCCACAGGAAAGGTTGACCACTACCGATTTTAACCTAATGTCAGCCATATCCTCAGCAGCACCAACCGCAGCCCGGATCGCCCGTTCTGCTTCGTCGAGATCAACAACTCCTCCCGATTTGACGCCTCGTCCCTTCTGCCACCCGAATCCCAGCGCCCGCAACTTTCCATCGCTTTCGCCGCGCCCGATCATGCATGCGATCTTGGTCGAGCCCACATCTAACACGCCGAACGGCCCTGACCTCGCCGGCCGGGGGCGGCTCTCTGCCGGTCGATGCGACGCCGTCAAAGCATCTCCGCGATAGGAAAGATCGTTCATTGCCAATGACCTTTCATAAATGACCTGCCTGACCTGAGATCGGCTCAGCGGCGGACGGTGCGGTCGCATAAGGTAACACGATAAGCCGATCCGGCAGTCGCAGGTCGATCGTTTGAACCGGACGATTCAGCAACGCGATACGCGTTTGCGCCGTCTCTAGTATTTTCAGCGCGGCATTAACATGCTTCGCTGGCAAGCGCACCACGGTATGGTTTTTTAAAATAAGGTTCCAGCGCAAGACATCGATCCATTCCGCCGCAATGACAAATTTTCGGATATTAGGATAGTCGTCTAACTTTTCTAGAAGCGCCTTTGTCTGCTTGGGTGCACCGTGTCCCACAACCATCAGGAGTTGCGGATCGCGAGCGTAGGCAGCGATGCCGCCACGATCACGAATGATCTCGCCATTCGTTCCTATCAGCGCAAAATGGTGATCCGGGCGTTGCCAAATCGCAATCGGCGTCCGTTCATCGATGGCAATTCTGATTGTGTCCGGCAACAATCGCTCAACAACTGCCGCCTGCACCACGTTCGATTGCTCTAGTTTCACCGCTACAGCCCGCGGCGACACGGCAAAAATCGGCATACCGGGGTGCACATTTGTCATTGCCTCGATGACGGTTTTGGGTGTTTGAATCATTCCGCTAACGGTGACGTGACGTACCCGAAAGCCCATGTCAGCCATCCAAGCCGTTCCCGTCGAGCGGGCCGTCGCAACAGCGGTACGCACGAGGACTTGCCCCAATAGGACTGCGCCAGACATGAACAGGGCAAGCAACGTGGCAAATCCGAACGGCCGTAGCGCGCGCCGAGCACGGCGTAACAGTAGCGTTTGCAGGCTCGGCCGATCCTGCATCTTCTTCCTGTTAGACCGGCGCGGGGTTGGCTTTACACGCGACATGCAGCGCGCTCCACCATCCAAGCGCAGAGTGATCGAAAATCTATGCCACATAATGCTGCCTGCTCCGGCAGCAACGAAGTGGGGGTCATTCCCGGCTGGCTATTAACCTCCAGAAGAACCAGCCGATCACGGAGATCGTCATACCGGAAGTCCGCCCTAGTAGCTCCACGGCAGCCAAGCGCACGATGCGCTGCGACCGCAAATTGCTTGATTTGCTCTGTTAACGACGGCGCAAGCTGCGCCGGCAACTGATGACGCGACGCGCCAGCGGTATATTTTGCATGATAGTCGTAAAAATCGACTGCCAGGATCTCCGTCACCGCAAGCGCTCGGTCTTCCAGAACCGACACTGTCAGCTCCCGGCCAGGCACGTACTCTTCAGCCATCACCAGGCCACCAAAGGACCAGTTGCGCGCTATCTCCGCCCTGCGGTTATCACCTTGCCTAACTATGTATACACCAACCGAGGAGCCTTCGTTCGTCGGCTTAACGACGTAAGGTAGAGGCAACGGATCATGTTCGGCGAGATCGCTAACCGGGATTACCCGGTGAAGCGCAATTGGCAATCCCGCAGCAGCAAATGCTGCTTTCGCCGCGGCCTTATCCATGGCAAGCGATGACGCTCGTACCCCAGAGTGAGTATAGGGGATTCCCATATAATCCAGCACACCCTGAATAGTACCGTCCTCACCAAAGCGACCATGCAAGGCATTGAATACGGCGTCGGGTGCCGGGGTGAGCGCCGCAATTACCGCCCCAAGGTCAGTTCCAACGTCAATGATATCCACCTTGTACCCTGCTTCCCGCAGGGCGTCCGCCACAAGTACACCGCTTGCAAGGCTAACGTCCCTTTCGGCCGATATCCCACCCATCAGAACTGCGATTCGCTTCATCGTATGCCCATCCTACGAATTTCCCATTCCAGGTTGATGCCAAACGTATCGCGAACCTTTCCACGAACATCCTCACCAAGCGCCTCTAAATCCGCAGCCGTTGCAGCGCCGAGATTAATCATAAAATTACAGTGCTTTTCCGAAACCTGCGCATCCCCCAATCGCATTCCGCGACAACCTGCAGCATCAATCAACCGCCACGCTTTTTCGCCATCGGGATTCCGAAAAGTCGAACCACCCGTGCGCGTTCGCACCGGTTGTGCTGCCTCTCGACTCGCACGGATCTCCTCGATCCGCGCCACGATCATCGCTGGATCTCCACGGTGTGCCCGCAATCGCGCCTGCACCGCAATCCCGCCTCCCGGGAGCACAGCATGCCGATAACGAAGCGTAAGTTCGCTCACATCGTATCGCGCAAGTGCTCCGTCCGGGCCGACAACGTCGACCCAATCGAGCACGTCTTTGATTTCGCTGCCATATGCTCCGGCATTCATCGCAATGGCACCACCAAGTGACCCCGGAATCCCTGAACAGAACTCCAATCCGGTTAACCCAGCGGCCGCGGCACATTGTGCAATAGTGATATCAAGCGCCGCCGCTCCCGCAACAATCCCGTCGTTTTCAATAGCGATATCACCGAAGCCTCGGCCTAATTTAACGACGACACCGTTAATCCCACCATCTCGGACAATTAGATTAGATGCCGCTCCAATAACCGTGACCGGGCATGCCGGTGGAAGATGGCGCAGGAATTGGCCCAAATCGCCCACATCCAGAGGGCGGAAGAGCACTTCTGCAGGACCACCAACCCGAAACCACGTCAACGGCGCCAGCGGCACGTCCAAACCTATTCGTCCGCGCGGCTTCGGCAACGACGCTCGCCAGTCACCACCACGCGCGACAGTCATCGGGCATCTCCAGTGATTCGGTGAACACCTTCTGTTAAGGCCCGAAGTTGCTCGGGCAGCAATTGCGCCCACTGACTAATGTTGCCTGCCCCTAGACACACAACATAATCGCCGGGCCGCGCAATTGCGTTGACCATTTCTGCCAGGTAGTCCGGACTCGCCAGCGGCACTACTGAACGATGGCCACATGCGCGCAGCCCCTCGATTAATGCATCCCGGCTTACACCTGGCGTCGGTTCTTCGCCCGCGGGGTACACCTCTGCCACAATCACGGTCCCCGCATCGTTCATGCAGGTACAGAAGTCGTCAAAAAGCCGTGCCAAACGCGAGTATCGGTGAGGCTGCACCACTGCGATCACCTCCCTCGCGCCAGCCTGTCTTGCAGCCTTCAGCACAGCCGCAATCTCAACCGGGTGATGGCCGTAATCATCAATGATAGTGACGCCCTTGACTTCTCCGACCTTCGTGAATCTACGTTTAACGCCACGGAAATTTGCAAGTGCCGTACGAAGATCGAGCTCCGGCACAGCCATCTCGGTTCCAATTGCCACCGCCGCCAGCGCATTTTGAACGTTGTGATTACCAAGCATTGGTAAACGAAAGGGGCCCATGCGCCTGATCTTCCCGGCGACCCGATCCGAAAGTCGGACCTCGAAGGTCGCGCCGTTACGGTCCGACATGATACGCTCCGCACGCACATCTGCCTGCGGTGAAAATCCGTAGGTTATCAGCCTATGATCCGAAAGATCTGGAATCATCTGCTGCACTGCCGGATGATCTATGCAAAGCACTGCAAAACCATAGAACGGCACGTTAGAAACGAACTGCAGATACCCCGCCTCCATCGCCTCCCGCGTTCCCCAGTGATCCAAATGTTCGGGATCCATGTTTGTCACGACAGCGATCACCGCCGGCAGCCGCAGAAAAGTGCCATCACTTTCATCGGCCTCGACCACCATCCAGTCTCCCTGCCCCAGCCGCGTATTCGTGCCATAAGCGTTGATTATGCCACCATTGATCACGGTCGGGTCAATCTGCGCCTGTTCCAGGACGGCCGCGACAAGACTGGTCGTCGTGGTCTTGCCATGAGTGCCACCGATAGCAATCGACCACCGTAACCGCATCAGCTCGCCAAGCATTTCCGCCCGGCGCACGATAGGTATCAGCCTTTCGCGTGCGCCTTGAATCTCAGAATTATCCCGTGGTACAGCAGTCGAAATCACGATGACCTGGGCATCACCAAGATTTTTTGCATCGTGCCCTATCATCACGGGGATTCCGATGCTGCGTAATCGTGCGACATTCCCACTATCCGCGACGTCCGAACCCTGAACGGTGTAGCCAAGATTATGCAAAACCTCGGCAATTCCTGACATTCCGATTCCGCCAATTCCGACGAAGTGGATCGTTCCAATATTTAGCGGCATCGCCCTCATGACGCAGTCCTTTCAGACACGACGTCGAGCACTAACGCCGCCAGGCGATCCGCCCCATCCGCGATCCCGCAAGTTGCCGCCGCAGCAGCCATTTTCTGCAAACGTTCTCTATCAGTCAGTAGGTTCTGCAACTCTCTGGCCAGACGATCCGCAGTGAGCCCAACCTCATCGAGGCGGACCGCGCCGCCAGCTCGGACCAGCACGTCGGCGTTGGCACACTGATCCGGATTTATGGCCAAGGGCACGAAGAGCGCTGGCCGGCCAATTACGGCTATCTCCGCGACCGTTGAACCGCCAGCCCGTGCGACGACCAAATGAGCCGACTCCAGACGGGCATCAACATCTTGAAAAAACGGTGTGACGTCCCCTCGCACACCGATTTCTACCAATCGACGTTGTACCCCCTCGGTCAGGCCTGCTGGGCATTGCATCGCCAGATCGACATGTTGTCTCATTTCCTGGGGAAGTTTTGAAAGAGCATCGGGCACCAGAGTCGCTAGGACACGCGCCCCTAAAGATCCACCCAGCACAAGAAGACGAACTCGACCAGCCGGAATAGAATAACGTGCCGAGCGGCGGGCAGCAATCGTCGATCGCACTGGATTGCCCGTCACGCACGTCGCAGCACCTCTCGGTACGCCTGCGACCTCCGAGAAGCTCAAGGCGAGCCGATCAGCGCATTTTGCGAGAGCACGATTTGCACGGCCAAGAACTGCGTTCTGATCATGCAAAACAATCAACGGACGTTGGCGCATGATGCAAGCAGCTAGGACAGGCGCAACTGACGGATAGCCACCAAATCCAATCACTGCGCGTGGCGCAATCCTCCCCAGAATTAACCTGGATGTTATTAAACCTCTAAAAATCTGCAGTATCCCAGACCCGGCACGTATTAGTCCGCGCCCTGCTATACCCGCACCTGGAATAACAAAACATTCAGACTTCCTAAATACCGGGGAAGTCTCGGCCTTTGATCGCGTGTCAGTCATCAGCACGACATGAGCCCCTTGAAGCATCAGCTTCTCAGCCAATGCTTCGGCTGGGAACAAATGCCCACCGGTGCCACCAGCGGCGATTACGAACGGCCCCACCAACATGCCTCCTTTATGCCGTACGGCGCATGGTTGTTACCTCATCAATCAATGGGTTCCTTACGGACGAACCCTGTCGCTTTCGTATCAGTGCTAGAAGGAATCCAGTATGAAGTCCCATAGCAAGAACCGCCGAACCACCGTACGATATGAATGGCAGCGTCATTCCTTTGGTTGGGATAAGCGACAGAGACGACGCCATGTTAACGAACGCCTGCAGACCAAAACTCACGAGCAGGCCGGATGCTGCCAGCGCGACAAATAGGTCGTTCTCACCGCGAATGCGTATCAAACCACGCAGGACAATCATGGCAAACAAGGCTATGATAATTAAGCACAGAATCAGCCCGAATTCCTCCCCCGCGACCGCAAATACGAAATCTGCTCGGGCATCGGGCAGAAAATGTTTAACCTGCCCCTCGCCAGGTCCTCTCCCCCACAGCCCTCCATTGCCGAAGGCTGAAAGCGCGGTTAGCGCCTGATATGCCTTATCCGTCGTGGGATGAAGAAACAATACCAGCCGATGATGGACATGCGCGATGAATTCAAAGGCAGCAGCCAACGTAGCGAGAAGCGCTAGGATGCCGACAACTACCCAACGCCATTTGATGCCATCGAGAACAAGTTGGGCAAAAAAGGTCGCTCCAACAAGAAGCATGGAGCCGATGTCCGGCTGCAGGTACAAGAGAAAAAGTACCAAGCCATTCAATCCAAATGCAGCGACCATACCTGGAAAATCCACCCAGCGTCGGCGTTGGGCGAGCAGCCAAGCAGTCACAACGATCAGAGCAGGCTTAAGAAACTCAACTGGTTGAATGGTTGCCCCCGGCAACGCAATCCAACGCCGACCGCCATCAATTGTTACCCCATGGACGATCGTAAAACCGGTTAATAGCAGAAACACGATACCGACACCGAGGGCTGCTAATGTGACCTGCCGACGATCGAACATCGAGACAGCGATCATCATGATTGCGGCAATCGCGAGGTAGGCGATCTGCTTGAGCATCACCAAAGTGCGCGGGTCAGTCAGTGCAAGACGATTGGCCGGCGTTGCAGCTAAAGCCATGACATAGCCGATCACAATAACCGACATCAGGGTGGCAAGCATCGTCCGGTCAACACTCCACCACCAGCGCCCAACAATCGACGTATCTGCACGCGAAGGACCAGCCATCAACAGACTCCCGAATTAACAACCAGAGCCCGAGCATAGTGCGCGAATGCATCGCCGCGCGCCGCGAAGTCTGCGAATTGATCAAAGCTGGCACAAGCAGGAGAAAGCAGAATGATTTTGCTTCCCTCCGCGCGAGCTTTCGCAAGTCCTTCGCATACCGCGCGCTCCAGGGTCTCCACAATCGTATGCGGCACATGGTGTCGGCTGAGTGTTGCCGCAAACTCGTTAGCCGCCGCACCAATTAGAAGTGCGTGGGCAATCCGAGGGAAATAGGGCGCAAGAGCGGAAATACCTCCAGCTTTGGCAATGCCGCCGGCAATCCAGATAATCCCATCATGGCATGAAAGCGCACGGGCAGCCGCATCGGCATTCGTGGCCTTGCTGTCATTAATGAAAACAATCCCGTCGATCTCGGCAATTCGTGCCTGCCGATGTGGAAGGCCAGAAAAATGCCGCGTAGCTTCCGCGATCACCACATTCGGCACTCCGATCGTCTGCGCCAGAGCAGCTGCGGCTGCTGCATTCTGGGCATTGTGTGCACCTGGAAGCGCAGATGCGCCACAAAGATTGACGATGGCTCCCGAAAAATCTCGCACGGTGGTTCCTTCGGTCCAAATATCAACCGATACGCCCTGCACATTTTCGCCCGAAATGCGGATCACTTGTGCTGGCCCGTGGCCCAAACGCTCTGCCATGGCCCGCGACTCGGCATCGTCAACGCCGATTACGGCACGATCGTTCAGTCCCTGGCGCGCAAAAATCGCTTCCTTCGCTTGGACATACGAGCCAATGTTGCCATGACGATCGAGGTGATCGGGTGTTATGTTGAGCATTGCTGCTGCATCGAAGCGCATGGTGACGATTCGCTCCAACATGTAACTCGACATTTCCAGCACATAGACCCCATGATCGCCGAGGAGAGGCAATGACAGCGCCGACGGCCCCAAATTGCCGCCCACAGCCACTGCGAGGCCGGCACGCTGCAAGATGTGCGCAGCCAACGCGGTGGTGGTCGACTTTCCGTTCGTTCCCGTGATGCCAACAAACCGTGCGGCACTACCCGCCGCGCGCACCGCACGGTACAAAAGTTCTGCATCACTGAGAATTGGAATGTCCTGGGCGATTGCGGCTGCGGCTTCAGGATGTGGCCTAGGTAAATTGTGTGGGATTCCAGGTGACAAAACTAACGCGTCAAGCCGCTTCATCGCACTCGGGGCGCAGATCGAAACGCCTGCCTGAGCCGCGGCTTCTCGTTTGTCCGGCCGGTCATCCCAGCCCGCCACCGATGCTCCCATCACGGCAAGCGTCAGCGCCGCCGGCAGCCCATTGTTGCCCAGGCCTAGCACGCCAAAATGCCACCCCTCGAAAACGAGCGGCCAAGACTGTTTCGTGCCACTCATCTGATTTTCAGGGTTGCCAACCCTGCCAAGGCCAGAATCATCGCGACGATCCAGAATCGAATAACGATCGTTGGCTCGGCCCAACCTTTTTTTTCAAAGTGGTGATGCAGTGGCGCCATAAGAAACACTCGTCTTCCAGTTCGCTTGTACCAAAATACCTGTACAATTACTGAAACGGTTTCCATCACGAATAATCCGCCGGTAATCGCAAGTACGATCTCGTTCTTCGTGGCGACCGATACCGAGCCGAGCGCACCACCGAGTGCTAACGATCCTGTATCGCCCATGAATACTGCCGCAGGCGGAGCATTGAACCACAGGAATCCAAGCCCTGATCCAATTAGCGCTGCACAAAACACCGCAAGCTCTCCGGTGCCCGGAACAAAATTAATCTGCAGATAATGAGCAAAGATCCGATTCCCAACCAAATACGCTATCAGCGCGAAAACGCCTGCAGCGATGATCGTAGGAACAATTGCCAATCCATCGAGTCCATCCGTCAGATTGACGGCATTTGATGCGCCCATCATTACGAACATTGCAATCAAGGGAAACACGGGGCCAAACGGGATCAGTAAATTCTTGAACAATGGCACCGCAAGATCATTCGCGATCGAATCGGGCATTAGATGGGTAATCCATATCGCTGCCGACAATCCGATAACCGCTTGCACGGCGAGTTTTACACGGCCCGGGACACCGTTGGAACTATGCCTTGTCAACTTCAAAAAATCGTCCGCAAAGCCAAGCACGCCGTAACCGAGCGTTACAAAGAGAACGGCCCAGACATAGCCGTTTTGCAAATCTGCCCATAGCAGGGTCGAAACAGTCAGTGCCAGAAGAATGAGGACGCCACCCATGGTCGGTGTGCCTTTCTTCTCCAGCAGATGCCTTTCAGGCCCATCCGTGCGAATCGGCTGGCCATGACGTTGCAAGGATCGCAACCAACGTATCAGTGGCGCTCCGAGAATGAAACTAACAACAAGCGCAGTCAGTGTCGCGCCACCCGCACGGAAAGTAATGTAGCGGAAGAGATTCAATGCATGAAAGGCCGCGACATGAGGCAAGAGAAGGGCGTAAAGCATCAGCTTTCCTCCTCAAATGCATCGATCACGACTCGCATGGCACTACCGTTACTGCCCTTGACCAGGACAGCGTCGCCATCGCGTAGCGCGTGCTTTACGATTGGCGCCAGAGATGCCGAATCCGGAGCGAAGCCGCCGCGTATTGCGGTCGGAAGTTCATCGAACATGGATCGCATTGCAGCCCCGCACGCGAAGGCAAGATTGGCGACTGCCGAAACGGGTTCAGCAAGAGCCCGATGCTCCTCGTGGGCATAATCCCCCAGCTCTAACATATCTCCCAGAACCACAATTTTCCGCCCGGGAAGTACCGCCAGCACATTGAGTGCCGCACGCATCGAGGAACCCGACGCATTGTAACTCTCATCGAGCAGCAAAATCGTCCGACCGTTGACTGTAACTGTCCGACGTGTTCCACGGCCTACCAGCGGCGCAAATCCGTTCAGAAGTGTTGCCGCTTCCATAAGGTCTAGTCCGAGGGCACCAGCTGCAGCCAAGGCTGCGACAGCATTCATCGCCATGTGGGTTCCTGGTGCAGCAAGGCGGAACTGGACGTGCTGGCGAAGAATGCTTGCCTTAACCGTAACTCCCTCGGAGTCACTGTCGGCGGCAAGCAACTGAGCCTCCGCCAACGCATCGGAGCCAAAGCCTATTATCCGGGCCCCATCCGGAACCCGCCGCGCAAGGCGGGGCAGGAGAGGACCGCTCGGCAAGATAGCGGTGCCAGTCGGTTCGATACTTGCTAACAACTGAGCTTTTTCATCGGCGATTGCATGTATTGAGCCAAGCATGCCGATATGCGCAGAACTAATTTGGGTGATCACCCCTACATGTGGCCGTGTAAGTCTGGCCAGCGGAGCAACCTCCCCAGGATGATTCATGCCGATCTCGACGACACCAAAAACAGCGTCGCGCGGAAGATTGGCTAGAGTTAGAGACACCCCAATGTGATTGTTGAATGAAGCCTTGGCGGCATGGGTCAGTCCAAAATGGGCCAAAATCCGCCGGACCATCTCCTTGGTGGTGGATTTGCCGACACTTCCTGTGATCGCACAGAAGCGTGCGCGGCTGCGCACCCGACCTAGTTCGCCCAACCGCGTTAGCGCATCGAGCGTGTCGTCAACCAGAAGAAGCCTACCCTGCCCGACGGCGACATCTCGGGACACGATCGCGCCCGATGCTCCCCGCTGCATGGCATTGCGAACGAAATCATGACCATCGCGCACGCCGACAAGGGCAACGAATGCCTCGCCGGCTTTGATGTCGCGCGAGTCGGTGCGGATTGCTGATGCTGCAAACCCGCCCCGGGGGAAACCGCCATTGGTCGCAGCAATCAGCTCCGCCTCTGTCCACACGTCATTCATCCAACCAATTCCCGAATCACGGCCACGTCATCGAATGGCACGACAGCATCACCGATAATTTGCCCTTGCTCGTGGCCTTTTCCAGCCACCACAAGGACGTCGCCTTGACGCAGCATCGCAAGTCCTGCCGCGATGGCCTGACGTCGGTCCGCGATCTCAACTCCCCCCGGACAAGAAGCTATGATTCCAGCCCTAATTGATGCAGGATCTTCATCTCGTGGATTGTCATCGGTGATGATCGCAAGATCGGCATCACGTCGCGCAATTGCGCCCATGAGCGGGCGCTTGCCCGGATCGCGATCGCCACCCGCACCGAAGACCACGATCAACCTGCCTCGCGCGTGCGGGCGCAAAGCAGCCAACAACCGGGCCAGCGCATCAGGTGTGTGTGCATAGTCCACATACACCGTCGCGCCATGATCGAGAATAGCGGCTCGCTCTAGACGACCGCGGACGGGCACAAGATCCGCCAAGTGATCGACCGAATTGGCAATACCCACCTCTCGCGCCAACCCTGCCGCCAACAAAGCGTTATCGATCTGAAACCGACCCGGTAATGGCAGCACGATGTGACGCAGCGCGCCGTCCACCTCCAATACTAATGCTTGGCCCTCCGGTACAGCGCTGACCGATACTAACCGGATGATATCGCCTCCCACGCCTACAGTGCCAAGAGTAAGCTTCCGCCTTCGCGCAATATCACGCAAAGCCGAAAGCGTCGTCGGCTCAAGATCGGCCATCGCCAGCGCAGGGGCCCCTGCCGCGAGTATGTTTTCAAATAGACGCAGCTTCGCCAAACGATAAGACGTGATATCACAATGATAGTCCAGATGATCACGCGTGAGATTGGTGAATGCCGCCGCTGCAAGATTCAACCCGTCCAAGCGGCGCTGGTCGAGACCGTGTGACGACGCCTCAATGGCCACATGATCAAAGCCGGCCGCACAGAGGCGCGCCAGAGTTTCGTTGAGCAGAACGGGATCTGGGGTCGTTAGGCCTGTGCCCGGTCTAAAATTTCTTGCGATCAGCCCGAGCGTTCCCAAGGAAGCAGCGATCTTGCCCTCCCGCTCCAAAATCTGGCGCAGAAAATCCACCGTTGATGTTTTGCCATTAGTCCCGGTCACCGCAATGATCTTTTGCGGCATCTTCCCCGCCATGACAGCAGAAATCTGGGCGAGACGCCGCCGCACGTCAGAATCAACCAACAACGGCCGGGCAGGCACACCTACTGGCCATTTGGTGTCAGGAGGCGCCAGCACTGCAACACTTCCGCGGGCCACAGCTTGAGCGATGAAATCCCTTCCATCAAACCGAGCGCCTGGCAAAGCAGCAAAGATCATGCCCGGTTCAACCGCACGGCTGTCAGCAGTGATCCCGGTGACGACCACGTCTGCGCCTAGCATCCACGCAGCTACTTCTGGCTCCATTTTAGCCAGATGGCTCACTAGCTCAGCTGCCCGCATGGCTAGTGACCTCACTCACTGCTGCAGGCGGACCGATTTCCGTATCAACACCTATTGGCTGCCACATTTCGGTACGCGCTAATGCCGCCTCGTACGCCGCAACATCCAAGTGCGCTGGCGGATTGTCACCCGCAAGTTCATATGCGTATCTGCTTGCACCTGGCGGAAATGGGTGCCCCGACCCAAGAGCCTTAAACCCTGAGGGTGCAGTAGGGTCGAGTGGCATTGACAGCCGATCCTGCGCGGTTGCCAACGCCGAACCTGAAAGCGGCATGATGCCGAGCATCGGCCCAATACGCGCGATAATCCTTGCTACCGCTGGTGCCGCGACATAACCACCAGTCGTAAAGCCATGACAAAATGGACGCATTCTGTGGGTAGCGTGCGGCCTGAGCACAACCACATACACTACGTAGCGAGGGTTGTTCATCGGAAACGCGGCCATGAATGATGCGTTGTTCAGGTGTGTGAGATAACGCCCGTTCGACCCGACCACCTGCGCGGTCCCCGTCTTGCCGCCCACCAAATAGCCGGGAACGCGCGCGAATATACCGGTGCCGTCCGAAGCCGTGACGACATTACGCATCATCTTACGCATAATCAGCGACGTACGCGCTGACATCACGCGAACACCTTGCGGCGGCGGCGCACCCGGCTCAGCCGCAAGCAGACTCGGTTTGTAATATATTCCCCCATTCACAACTGGCACGACCGCCGAAACGAGCTGTAACGGCGACATCGCTATGCCATTGCCAAAGCTCACGGTCATTGTAGTGAGCAATTTCCACTCTGACTTTACATGGTACAGACCTGATGTCGCTTCGGGCAATTGAATCGGTGGCTTGCCGAAAAAACCAAGCTTGCGCAACCAGGTCCGCTGAATGGTCGGCCCCAGAATCGTCGCGATACGCGAGGCACCGATATTCGAGGATACCGCCAGAATGTGCGGAACCGCGAGCCACTTGTGAACGGGCTCGAAATCGGTCACGACAAACTGCCCGACGTGCAGTGGATGGGTCGTGTCAAACCTGTCCCAAGGCCTGATCATCCCGGAATTGAGGGCCATCGCAAGAGTCATCAACTTGAACACGCTGCCAGGCTCATAATCACCGGAAACGCACCGATCAAAACGTGCATTTGCCGGAGCTGCACCAAGGCCGTTAGCGTTGAACCCGGGCACGCTTGCCATCGCCAAAATCCGCCCTGTGCGGGCGGACATAACAACCCCGCAGGCGCCGCTCGCATCGTAGTCGTCCATTGCTTTGAGAATTTCTTGCCGCACAATTTCTTGAGCGCCGACGTCAATTGATAAGCGCAACGGATGCGTGGGTTTTCCGGTCAACCTTTTGTTGAAAAATGATTCGATGCCGGCGATACCACGCTGATCAGGAGTAACCCCACCAAGAAGATGCGCAGCGAGAACGCCCTCAGGATAGTGCCGGCGCTCCGTCTTCTGGAAATAGATCCCGGGTATTCCAAGTCTGTTGAGGGCTAGTTCTTGTGAGGCTGTAAGATTTCGAACAAGGTAAACGAAATCATGCCGCCGATCGGCAAGGCGATGCCCAAGCCAGCGCTGATCAAGTGCCGGCCTTATCCCATTTATCAGCCGCGCTGCTTGCAACGGGTCTGCGACCTGCTTGGAATCGGCATATAAAGCTGCCCCAGGCAATGACACCGCCAGTATCACCCCGTTCCGATCCGTAATTTCAGCACGCAGCGGTGGCGGGAGATTGGTTCCGGTTGGGGGCATCAACGCTGCAATCGCCGCATGGTTAGGCTTCACCGGAACAATCACCGTGGCCAGCAGCAGCTTGCCGACCAGCAACATGTACAACAGAATAAAGCCGCCAATCGCGAACCAGCTACGGAAGTGGAGCCTTCTCAGAACCAAGCCGTTCGCGGGATTCGGTACTTTGGTCGTGACCCGCTCCGCTCCCAGAGCCCCCCCACGTGGCCCAGCGCCAGCCAGCGGTACACTGTCCCAACCTTCGGAAGGCCTCGTATCGCCACTCAAACGCCGCCCTGGCGGCACATCAGGAAACAACCCATCGCTCATGGCCGAAATCTCGCGACAGCGTTCATTGCGAATTTGTTTCATTGCGGCCGATTGGCCGCGGTGGCGGCAAATCGGCGCCGAGCCCACCAAACACGGAAACGAGGGGATGGGCAGCCGTCTGTACCTCTCGGCCTACCATGCGGTTGGACCGCAGCGGTAACGGCTTTTCTCCGTGAGCGATAATCGGCAAAACACGAGCACCCATTGGCTGCGCTGGCGTCTGGACCGGCGCAGTCGCACGATGAGAGGGTGGCGGCAATTGGCGCAGCGAGACCACGCGGGCTGGCATTCGCTCCGGCTGCTGGAACCGCGTCGCTACGCCATACGAAAGAGGAGGCATCTTAGAGGGGGCGATCCGCAGTGGCGCTTCTTGCGCAGCGCGCACCCCTGCTACCCCTTGCTTGAGCACAGGCACCGGCTCGGCCACGATGCGTTGCGCGGAGGCCATCAAATCTTTTGCCCTTTCTCGAACAAAGGTTGGCTTGTCTGGGGCCGTCAAGCCAAATTCCGGTCGTTGGGCAGAAGCCAGAAGAAGGTCACGCGCACCCCCTTGGGCAAAACCACCACCTGGCGGCTGCACTAGAGGTGGCGGTAAAGGCAGGCCGGGCAACCCAGCACCCGGTGCCGGTAGGCGATCTGCGAGTTGCCGCCACGTCACGAGTTGATCCGGCGCCATCGGCTTAAGAGTCGGCATGAAATGCTGCGCCAAGGCCGCCAGCCTCGTCGGATCGTTTTCTAACGCCCATTCCGCGCGCAGCACTTCGATCTTTTGCTCAGCCATTCGTACCTGGGCAGTGACACTGCCAATTTGGCGCTCCAACGCCTCCGTCCGGTGCTTAACAACAAACATCCAAGCGCCAGTAAGCACCATTGCCAACCCAAGAACCAAATTGATGGGCCGGATCACGCCGCCAACCTTTCGATTGCGCGTAGCCGAGCAGAGCGAGAACGTGGATTGCGCCCGACCTCCGCCTCGGTGGGTGTAATCACACCTTTTGTAAGCGGTCGGAAATGCACTGGCGCCGGCGCCGTGTCCTGCAGCGGGCTGTGACGCGAGGAAATCGCAACACGACCACACGCTTGGTTCATGAAGCGCTTGACGAGCCGGTCTTCAAGAGAATGGAATGATACCACCACTAGCCGCCCACCCGGCACCAACATCGAGGCGACCGCTGCCAACCCGCGCTCGATCTCGTCGAGTTCCTGATTCACTTCGATACGGAGCGCCTGAAAGCTCCGCGTTGCCGGATCGATGCCCGACTTATCCGGACGAACCACCGAACGGATCACGGTAGCAAGATCGATGGTCGTGGTAAATTTTCTAACTTTCCGGCGCGCAACGATCGCCTTTGCAATCCGCCGCGAAGCACGCTCCTGGCCAAAATGATAAAGAATGTTGGCCAACTCGGCTTCGTTAGTATTATTTACCACGTCCGCTGCAGTCCGCCCATTAAGCCCCATGCGCATATCTAGCGGCCCGTCGGCGCGAAACGAAAACCCTCGCGCTGGATCATCAAGCTGATACGAAGAAACCCCAAAGTCGAATACCGCACCATCCAGTTCGCGCACTCCGTGATTAGCCAACAGCCGCGCCAAGTCACCGAACATACCTTCGATCAGATGAAGTCGATCACCGTATCGCTCGACCAACGCGCAGCCTCGCAAAATAGCGGCTGGGTCACGATCAATGGCCCACACCACGCATGGCGCCATCTCCAGAAGCGCATTGCTGTAACCGCCGTCACCAAACGTCCCGTCAAGATAAGCTTTGCGAGCGTCCGGCTGGAGGAGCATCACAACTTCATTGCACAGAACCGGGATGTGCCGACCGACACGACCGCTCATCAGGTGCCCCCGCTGCCAAGCGCAGCCGCAGGTAGGGTCAGCCCACCCGTACGCGCCCGCTCCCTCGCCTCGGCGCGTCGGCGGGCGGCAGCCTCCGGATCCCAGATCTGAAAGATCCTTCCCATGCCCATGAAGACGACGCCCTCGGTCAAATTCGCGTGGCTCACCAGAAGGGTCGGAAGCAAAATTCGCCCTTCTTTATCGGCGTCGAGCGGATAAGCGTCAGCGTATATCGAAACCGCAAGGTCATCGTGCGTTTCGCTGAACAGGTCAATTTCTCGCATTTGGCGTTCGAGCGCCGCAAATACTGGCGCAGGCCACGCTTCGACGCACGCATATTTATGAGAAGGGCGCAGGATGAGCGAATTGCCAGCTTCAACAGTCCGCAGCACAGCACGGAACGATGCTGGGACGGAAACACGCCCCTTGGCATCGAGTCGGTTCTGATGCGTGCCGAGAAACTGGTCCATCTGGTTGCTGTCCGCGACCCTTTCGCCTCGCCTGTTGCGCCAAACGTGAGCGGTCGGACCAACCTACCGACACACTACCGAACCGAATCGGTCTGGGCAAATATGGGATAACATGGGCGAATATGGGCGTCAAAGGAATTCCGATACTTTGATTCAGAAATATCCCAATATTATGCCGCGCATTTTTTTACACGGCGACCGATCGCCAACAGTGTCTCCGCGCCAAATAAAAGTTTTTGTTTTGTTCTTTTTCGTGAGCGAGAGCATGCGCAAGCGACTACGGGCAAAGACGGCCACCACGTTACCGAACAAAACGTCAAGCAGGCGGGGCTTCCGGTTAGAACATTTTCTTATCTGATTGAATCGAATAGGGATTCCCAAAGGAGGTTTGATCTGATTCAAGATGTGTGCTGGCGAAGGAGGCCGGTATGAATGGCGAAAGCGATTTCCCTTGATCTTCGGCGACGTGTCTGTGCTGCCATGTCGGAGGGTCTTTCGTGCCGCGAGGCGGCGGCACGTTTCAAGGTCAGCGCGTCCAGCGCGATCCGCTGGGGAAACCGGGGAGGCTCGTTGGTTTCGAGGTGTTTCGTCTGACCCTGGCTGGGGCGTTGGCGTCCGGCGATGGTGCCAAGGGCGGTCGTCCGCCGTATGTGATTGTTCAGGGTACGGATCCTGGCGGCACAGAACAGCATCAGCGGCGCGTGTATAGAATATCTGTCCGGGATCGGCTGAGCTGGCTGCGCGCAGGCAACGCAACACCCGGGCTGAGAAGGATGCGATCAAGGCAGGCAGGACCGCCGGCGAGGTCGATATGAAAACAGCCGCGGGGGCAGGATCTGAATTTCTTCTTGTCGGGCCTGTCGCCCTGAACATCGGGCAACCGGGAAATGCAGTAGCGTTG
>JAJZCS010000191.1 GCA_021829055.1 Pseudomonadota bacterium | reverse complement strand
GCGGTAGTCATGGACATGAACGGGGCATTCGAACAGGAAGTGCGGGCCCAGGCCCCGCAGGCGCAGATCGTCTACGACCTCTTCCACGTGGTGGCCAAGTACGGTCGGGAGGTCATCGACCGCGTGCGCGTCGATGAGGCCAATCGGCTGCGCGACGACCGGCATGCACGGCGCCTGGTCAAAGGCAGCCGCTGGCTGCTGCTGCGCAATCGGGAGAACGTGACGCGCGAAGCCGATCAGGTGCGACTCAGGGAGCTGCTAGCCGCCAATCGCGCGCTGATGATCACCTACGTGCTCAAAGACGATCTGAAGGAGCTCTGGAGCTACCGGCACGAGGGCTATGCCCGGCGCTTCTGGCTCGCCTGGTTCCGTCGGGCAATTCGTAGCCGCATCGAGCCGCTGAAGGCCTTTGCGCTAAAACTGCGCGGTTACCTGCCGGGGCTGCTGGCTCACTGCCGCTATCCGCTGCACACCAGCGTGCTCGAGGGCATCAATAACAAGATCAAAGTCATCAAGCGGATGGCCTACGGCTTCCGTGATGACGAGTACTTCTTCCTCAAAATCCGGGCTGCGTTCCCCGGAATTGAGTGAAGAACCAAAAAAAACCGGCGCGGCATTGCATGCCGCGCCGGCACTTCTCGACAGATTATTTCAAACAGCCATTATTCGAAGTCGTAGTGGAAGCCCACCATGACCATCGTTCCGACCGCACCCACCTGCTCCAAGGTGCTATACGCAGCAGAACCCGCACCGTATGTCTGCAAATCCACCGATGGAGCAGTATTCAACAAGTTCACGACCGAAATGTGAGCATTCAGCCTGCTGTTGAACCAGTACTTAGCATACAGGTTGTAGTAGGTGAAATGGCTGACTTCGCAATATCCCTGCAATCCATTCGGCACCGAGGTGAGCGAGAACGGGAAGTGCCCGCTGTTCGGCAGACCAGCCGCGCAGGTTGGGATGCCGAGCGTGGGATCAAGCAAATTGAAATGACCCGTGAAATTCGCCGAGAGCGCCACTCGTAGTCCGCGATAGCGCCACTTCAGAGAAGCTCGGGCCCGATCCTTGGGGTTTCCAGTATCGCCCGAAACGATGGTCGGCCCGTGCGTTCCTGCCAAATCGTATTTGTTGCCAGCCGCACCAAAGATGTAGTGGAACGTATGAGATTCGTTCAGTTTGAAAACCAAAGACCCGTAACGACCAAGGTCCATGTTAGTGCGGAAGCTTAGATCCAACCCGTTGACCGACGTTGTTGTTGCGTTGTAGTAGCCGATCGGTTGATAGGCCACAGGACCAACCGGCGTAACCGCACGACCACTCGCCGGGCAAACAAAGCCAGTGGAACTCGTGCCGGGATTACAGGCCAACGTTACCACGGGACCACGCACCAGCGGGTAATCCGCCGAGATCTGAGCCGGAGTCAAGGCGCCGAGGAACAGTAGATTCGTGCCGGACTGGATGTCTTGACTGACGGTAATGTCCCAGTAATCCGCAGAGAAATAGACATTATGTGTCGGCTGAAGAATGAAGCCAAAGTCGTAACTGTGCGAGGTCACGGGCTTCAGCTTCGGATTAGCAACCTGAAGGCCAATCACGCTACCACACTGGCTCGGGAAGACTCCAGGAGCGCTGCCGCTACCACCCGGGCAAAGAGTGGTGTCGTAGGCGGGATAACCGTAGAACAGAGCACCAGAGGTTCCCGCCTCAGCAGGATTCGGTGCCCGGAAGCCCTTAGTGTAAGTTCCACGAAGCGTCAGCCAATTGAACGGAGTGTACTTGACGGAGTACTTCGGCGTGAAAGAGTGCCCGTACGTGTTGAAGTGGTCGAAGCGGTATGCAACGTCCAATGACAGGTTCTTGATGGGCTTACCTTCAAGCTCGGCGTACGCATTGTAGTTTGTCTGGATTCCCTCCACGTACGCGTTATTACCTGCCTGCAGACCCTCGGCAACAGTGAGCGGGGCAGGCGAGTATTTGCTCAGATGGTAATAGCCAGCACCGAGTGCAAACGCCAAAGGTCCACCAGGCAGCTGCATGAGATTACGCGAGCCGTGCACATCGACGACCGTCAACTTGTTGCTGTCGGTGGCCTTTTCTGCCGGAAATAGCGCATTGATCTGCTGGTTAGTCAAACTAGTGAAGTTAACGCCACTGGTGATGTCCTGATTCAACACCGACGGCATGACCGCACCGTACAGCGTCTGAGTCAACTCATCGTACATGTATCCCGCCGAACCGTGGATGCGCCAGCCGAACGCCTTACCCCGCAATGTCTCAAAGATGCGGTAGGTATTGGTGACTCCCTGACCGGAAGGGATGTACTGCGGAAAGTTGAAGTAGAAAATCGCCGGCTGATTAAAGGGATTATTGGGCGCACCGACCGGAAGCAGAACGTTATTCTGCGTCACAATGGACGTCGGAATCCCGATTCCACCGGCCACATTGACAAATGGATTTGCGTTGTTGGCCGAAAGCACGCCACCGAGAACCTGCTCGGCCTCGCTACGGAACAATGACGCGGTGGTGATTGAGAGCCAATTGTGCGGCAGTGTTTTGGTGAAACGGCCCAGAATGTCAAATGTCACGGACTGAGGCTGTATCTCCTGATTTGTCGGAGTCACACACTGATTGTTGTACCAGCTCGTGTAAGTCGCGTTCGAGCCAGAGCAGTTACTCGGCAGATATGACGAATTCGGGTTGAGAAACACGCTCGTCGAATCAAATAGATTCGTTGCAGGGTTAAGAACGTAGCCTCCCGGGATGTACGGAAGCTGCGACGTACTTGTTGCGCCTGCACCGACAGCTGGATTGTTTGCGCCGGGGCGCTGGTCATTGCCGCCGTAAGGGCCCCAGTTCGTATTGGCCCAGAGGCCACTGCGATTTTGCAGTCGGATTGGATCCTGATGCCGAAATTCAACCGCCACGTAAGCGTTGTAGCCATCGGTGGAAAGATGCCCGATACCGGCTATTGCATGTATATGTTCGGTAGTGCCGTCAGCATGAATCGTTGAACCGATTTCTGCGCCGCCGCTCAAACCGACGTACGTTTTGCGCAAAATGACGTTTACCACGCCGGCGACGGCATCGGAGCCGTACTCCGCTGAACCGCCATCTTTGAGAATTTCGATTCGGCTCACGACATCCATCGGGATGGCGGAAAGGTCGACGAAATCGCGCTCGCCATCATCCGCAAGCGGATACGGCACCATGCGTTCGCCATCGATGAGGGACAGAGTCGAGCCCACCGTGAGGCCACGCAGCGCGATTCCCGAACCGCCCAGCGCGAACGCCTGCGGGAACGCTTGACTCAGGGAGCCGGCGCCATTGGACGAGAGACTTTGAAGCACGCTCGATACATTGCTGAACCCCGAATCAGTCAAATCCGTCGCAGAAATCACCGAAACAGGACTGGGAGTATTCAAGCTGCTTTGCCTAATCAGCGAGCCTGTGACCACGACTTCCTGCAATTGGGTCGGTTGCTTCTTGCTCGACTTCGTCGGCTTAGCAACTGTCGCCTGTTCGGGCTGCGCTTGAGCAGCGATCGCCACATGGCCAGCCACTCCAATAGCGGCAAGGGCGCCGACCATAAGGACGTGCCGTACGGCCTGTCTTACACTGCGATTGACACTCATATCTAAAATCTCCCGGCTCTCTGGCGAGGCCACATTCTAAGCGTTTGTTGCTCTTACGAGACCTGTGTCTTTTTTGTTACGGCAGCTGCTAGCAGCACGCCAAACATAGGGAATCGAATATAGGGCAATCGTCTTATGCCTGTAAAGACGTCATTCGGTTGCATAAATGGCACAGTGAAGGCGTGAGATTTGGCACATTACCCACAAAAGAGAACCAAATGCCTGAAAGAAAAATCATGCACAACCAAGTGAGCGGACGCAGCGCTTCGAGCTCTGATTACCTTGGAATTTGATGGCCTCGACCCGTCCAAAAGCTGCAAATTGGCGGCAGTGACCATCCCCGGGCAAAGCCCGGGGGCGCTAACGCGACCCCTACCCGAGCGGGCCACCAATAGGTGGCCCATCACCTCAACAGCTTCATCCGTTCCATTCGTTCGCCTTCGCGCCCCTGCTGCCGGATGTACGCTCGGATCACCTCCTCCTCGCGCCCCACCGTGGATACAAGGTACCCCCGTGCCCCGAAATGCCGCCCCACCAAATTCCGGCTGCGCGCCCCGTGAATCGCGCTCTTTTTAGATGTACCCCACCACCAGCGACACCGCATAGTTCGGCGGTATCTCGATCATCATGTGCACGTGCTCCGGCATCAGATGCCCCCCCTCGATCCGGCTCTCCTCCTGCGACCTCCCCCAAATAGCGCCTGAACTGCCTGTACAGCGTCTTTCTGCGGCATTTCGAGTGAACACCGTGTGATACTTGCACTGCCAATTCGTGTGACTTAGATTCCCTGCTTCGTCCACCGTGAAACTCCTCTGCGTGTGCTTGGCGGCTCACGCTGTAGAGTTTCGCCGGTGGAATCCAGAAACTGTCAAACTTTTACTGCCTCCCCGGCAACGCTGGGAAGTCTCCTATTGGATTAGGCGACCATTGGACCAGCGCGCCGACCGTAATGCCCAGGGCGCGCGCCTCCCCGCCTCCGATCTCGATCAC
>JAJZCS010000008.1 GCA_021829055.1 Pseudomonadota bacterium | reverse complement strand
AGACGAGCATTGCTGGCCACGGTGCCAGACACCAATGTTCTACGCGATGGTAACGGCTTAGCCTCTTTGCGAGGGAGACAGAGTTGTTCAGCTCTTCCAAAGAGAGCACGGGGATTACGGTCGGTGTTTGCAATGATGAGGCTTCATGTTGCGGATGAAGGATGTCGCAGGCATGAAAATGTGATGGAACCAAACGGATCCTAAAAATGGGCGCGCTGTTTGTCAGTTGGGCTTGATTGAAATTGCCTGCAGTGCAATGCGACAGGAATGAGCCTGGAATTTTCAGAGGCGGAGATCCTCCGCTATTCACGCCATATTTTGTTGCGGGAGGTCGGCGGCTTGGGGCAAGCGCAGCTCCGCGCTTCCTCAGTGTTGATTATTGGTGCCGGTGGCCTTGGATCTCCGGCTGCACTTTATCTTGCGGCGGCGGGTGTTGGACGAATTGGCCTAGTCGATCACGATGTTCTTGAGCTGTCAAATTTACAGCGGCAGATAGCGCATGCGACGGCTCGGGTCGGGCAAAGCAAAGTGGCATCTGCAGCTGAGGCGATGTGTGCTATCAACGATCTGGTAACGGTTGATCAACATCTCTTGAAGGTTGGGCCCGGCAATGTGGACGACCTGATCGGACATTACGATCTAATTCTTGACGGGACGGACAATTTTGAGACGCGTTTTCTGGTTGCCGATGCCTGTGTGAGACACCGCAAGATACTAATTTCAGCCGCGGTCTTGCGGTTTGAAGGACAAATTTCAACATTCAAGCCGCACGAACGCGCTGAATACCCATGTTACCGGTGCCTCTATCCAGAGGCGCCCACGCAAGGCTCGGTACCCAGTTGCTCGGAGGCAGGGATACTGGGCTCGGTAACCGGTGTAATGGGATGTCTTCAGGCAACAGAGGCGCTAAAGGAAATACTTCACATTGGTACGTCGTTAGCAGGAGATCTCTTGATATGGGACGCGCTAGGCGTCCGCTTTCGGCATATTGCCATTCCGCGTGATCCAAACTGCACCGCTTGCAGCCATGTCCCTTAGGAGAATGCCAGGGCTAATTTTCTGCTTGCTCCTGCTCTGCGCATGGCACGCGCCTGCAGTGGGGCCAGGTCCAGGACCAGCTAAGGGTCAATCGACCGGCTGGCCGATTCCTCGCTTCGAAAGTCTTGCTTCAAACGACGTTTTTCTTCGTGCAGGGCCAGGTTTTCAGTACCCTATTTTATGGGACTACCATCGTTACGATTTGCCAGTGGAGGTAATCGGCGAATTCAACGTATGGCGCCACGTTTTGACGCCTGATGGTACGACGGGGTGGGTGGATGAGGTGTTGTTGCATTCGCTCCGCAGTTTTATCGTTACCAGACAACGGCACGTTTTGCGTGCTGCACCAAAATCAACCGCCGCGCCGGTCGCGTATCTTGAAAAAGGCGTCATCGGCATTATCCGTTCCTGCTCGAATCGGCTGGACTGGTGCAGGGTGCACGTTGCACATCATAACGGTTGGCTTAAGCGCCAAGATTTTTGGGGGGCATTCAAAGGCGAGGCCATCAAGTAATTGGGTGGCCTAGGGGGGCGAAGTTCGGGGCACGAAAGCCCCACTTCAGCAGATACCCATCAATCGCCGGCTGACGTTTTCCACAAGATTCTTATCTGAACCGTGCCACAATATATTGAGCAATTGCTGCTGTTTGTATACTCTATATAGTGCAAGAAAACGGGGAGACAACCCATGGAATGGTCTGATGATATTATCGTTCGGTTGCGGGCGCTTTGGGCGGAAGGGCTGACGACGGCCGAAATCGGCCGGCGGCTGGGAATTTCAAAAAATTCAGTGGTTGGCAAGGCACACCGGCTTGATTTGCCCGCCCGCCCGTCGCCGATTCGGCGTGATGTCGTTCACAACGTGCAACGCCGAGTGCCTGCGCCCCGCCGCGTTCAAGGGGCAACCTTGCCGCCGCTGTCAATGGCGATCTCGACCCCTTCACGCAGTCCTGTTTCGGCCAATTTAGATCGAGCGTTAACACGAGCGATGGAGTCCACGGTGGACTCTAGTCGACCCGTGGCTGCGACGCGGCCTGGGCTGGTCTCGCCAGCTTCTCGGCCAGTGCCGCGGGGCGCTGTTTGCTGTTGGCCGATCGGAGAGCCTGGTACACCGGCATTTCATTTCTGTGGCGCAGCAGCTATGAGCGGAAAGCCTTACTGTGCGGTGCATGCCGGGATTGCATACGTCCGAGTACGCGACCGGCGTGAGGATGCAGCGTAGGGTGTTGGCCGCGTGCCGGGCCCGGAGCTTTGTGCCTGTACCGCTTTCCCTCTTGCACATCTGTCAAAGCGCGCTCAGAAGGGATGGACGCTGATTGTGCGTCCGCGGCGGGTTGTGGCGGCGACGTTGCGCGGTTAGGTGGTCTGGAGAATCCATGAGCAACATCAATGGGTCTGTTGACGTAGACCAGGCAGGCGCAATGGAGATTAGAGTTGCGCGCCATTCGCTTGACGCGGATTCGGTTCGTGCGGCCTATCGACGCTGGGCAGGAATCTATGATCTTGTATTTGGTGCGGTGTCTCGCCGGGCACGGCTTGCAGCCGTAGCAGCTGTTAACGCGGCTCAAGGGACTACGGTTCTAGAGGTTGGTGTGGGGACCGGTTTGGCATTGCCGTTTTACTCCTCGGATAAGCGGATTACAGGAATTGACCTGTCAGTCGAGATGCTTGAGCGGGCACGGAACCGCGTGCGGAGCATGAATTTGGAGCATGTTGAGGCGTTGCTGGAGCTTGATGCGCAGGACACAGGCTTCGATTCCGCTCGGTTTGACATTGCGGTAGCGATGTTTGTCGCTTCCGTTGTTCCGGATCCGCAGGCATTGGTGCGTGAGCTTCGTCGTGTTGTCAGGCCGGGCGGATTGATCCTGTTTGTCAATCACTTTGCTACGGATCGGGGGCCTAGGGGGCTACTGGAACGCGCGCTGGCACCGGCGTCACGGGCGCTTGGATGGCATCCGGATTTTTCTCTAGAACGTTTGAGCCCCCGCACTGAGGACAGTTCTCACAAATTGCTGCTGCAGGCTAAGCCGATGCCGCCATTCAGCTTATTCCAGTTGGTAAGCTTCATCAATCCCGAAAAGCTGCCGCACTAATCCATCAATAGAGTTTGATCCTCTGGTCGGCGATCGGAGGGCGTTTTCTAACAAGACGACCTTCTCGGCACTATGTATTCCATGTGTTTCTTGCCTTGCGCCGCGATCGCGGCGCTGGCCGATAGATCAATCGTATGCCGAGACACATGGAGTGCTTCGTTGTTGAGTGTGAGGCGAGGCGCGCCGCCATGTTTGGCTCCAACACAATACTCGATGAGAAGACTTCGATGATGGTACGCGCTTTTTGGAATGTCGAGCTGGGCGCGGGGAGGTGAGGAGCAGCAGGAAAAGGCTATTGGGCAGCCCGCGTATCCTTGACACGTCCCTCCGTGGGCTTCGAAATTTGGCTCCTTCGTAAGGCCGTTCGCGCGTGGACGTGAAGAGAAGAAAGCCGCGATTGGATCACTATGCCGCGCGAAACGGCGCCTATATGCACTAATTAACGCTGTAATTGTAATGGCATTTTGGGCGCGAGCTCTGCGACGAAGTGGCCATGTGGCCAACCCTCGAGAAAATGCATGTGGAACAGGAGACCATTCTTAGGCCTACGTTGAGGATACATGCGGGCGGCCTAATACAGTATCGGCTTGGCTTACGGTACTTGATCCTTACGGATTGGAGTCATAAGGAGTTCTTTGGAATAAGTAGCGTGGCGCGCTTTAGACTACGCGGCATGGTGGTAAAAGCATTCCTGGGCTGCCAATAGGGATGGAAACGGGAGTGGTGATGCGTAAGGTAAAGCAGACCAGCTCAGTCTGGCTACTGCAGGGTTTCGGTTTGCTGATGGCCGCGTCGGTGATGTCGCTTGGTAGCGGGCACGCTGCCACCTTGGCGCGGAATGGTGTCGGGTACGCTGTGCATGCTCCGATGCCGTGGGAGTGGTGGCTTCAGCCTGCGGGTAGTCCAATCGAGAAGAGCATCGATTGGCTTCTGCGCTACGTGCTCTGGATTATGGCGGGCGTCGTCGGCCTTGTAGGGGTGCTGATCGGCATTATTATCCACCGCTTTCGGGCATCCAAGAATGCTGTGCCGTCTGCAACTACTCACAACACCGTAATCGAGATCGCTTGGACGCTCGTTCCAGCCATACTGTTAATAGTCATATTCGTGCCGTCTCTGCACCTGATCTATCAGCAGTCTGACTACAGTAAACCATACATGACGGTGCGAGTGATTGGGCATCAATGGTACTGGGAGTATGATTACATTGGTGTGAAGGGCGTAGATTTTACCTCCTATGCTGTGCCTCCCGACAAGCTGAAGCCGGGGCAGATCCGCCAGCTTTCGGTTGATCATCCGTTAGTCTTGCCCGCGGGAAAAAAGATCATCTTTCAGATTACGAGTGTGGACGTGCTGCATAGTTTCTTTATTCCTTCGCTCGGCGTGCAGCGTTATGCGATTCCGGGCCAGTACTGGAGGCAGTGGACGAAAATCGTTTCTCCTGGAATCTATTATGGGGAGTGCAACCAAATTTGCGGGATGCACCATGACGACATGCCGATCGAGATCGTGGCGCTTCCGGTGGCCCAGTTCAAGGCTTGGTTGGCGAAGGCGGAAATGGATGCTGCACAAGGTAATGTGCCGGACGTGCATGCGTATGAAATGGCGGCTGAACGGGTGGCCGCCCAAGAAACGTTGCATTAGTATGCTCACGTGGTGGCTTCGCTGACACGTTATTGAGGAGAGTTTGACGATGTCTTCGACAACAGCGCCCGAACACAAGTTTCACGCCCATGGAAGGGGTCATCGCGGTTTTGTTCGTCGCTGGCTGATGAGCACCAATCATAAGGATATTGGTACTCTTTACATAACTTTGGCCATGATCGGCGCGTTGGAGGGTGGCGCGTTGTCGATGATCATGCGTGCGCAGTTGATGTATCCGAATAACACCATAATCACCTCCGGACAGACGTGGAACGCAATCATTACTGCACACGGTCTACTCATGATCTTTTTTTTCGTGATGCCAGCATTGATCGGAGGATTCGGCAATTGGTTTGTGCCAATGATGATCGGTGCTCCCGATATGGCGTTTCCGCGGCTCAATAACATGAGCTTCTGGTTCTTGGTCATGGGGTTCATCTTCGTTAATCTGGGCCTGTTGGTAGGGCATGGTTCCGGAGTGGGATGGACTTTATATCCGCCGCTTGCGAACAGCACTTATCAACCCGGCCCAGCAGTCGATTTTACACTTTTTTCTTTACACCTGGCAGGTATCTCGTCGTTACTGGGGGCTATCAACTTTATCGCGACCATATTGAATATGCGTGCTCCTGGTATGGGGATGCATAAGATGCCGCTGTTCGTATGGTCAATTCTCGTAACGGCCTTTCTGTTGCTTTTGGCCATTCCCGTATTGGCAGGCGCGATCACGATGCTCATCATGGACCGCAATTTTGGCACATCTTTCTTTGAACCCGGTGGCGGCGGCGATCCTGTGTTGTTTCAACATCTGTTCTGGTTCTTCGGCCATCCAGAAGTCTATATTATGATTCTGCCCGCATTCGGCATCATTAGCCACGTCGTCTCGACCTTCTCGAAAAAACCCATATTCGGCTACCTGGGTATGGTCTACGCAATGGTGGCGATCGGCTTCGTTGGTTTCATTGTGTGGGCGCACCATATGTTTGTGTCCGGTATTTCGATGGATTCTAAAGTCTACTTCGAAGCCGCAACTTTGGTGATTGCGGTACCGACCGGTGTAAAGGTCTTTTCGTGGCTTGCGACCATGTGGGGTGGGTCGGTTGAACTGAAAACACCCATGCTTTGGGCCCTTGGCTTCATCTTTATGTTCGTGATCGGTGGCGCAACGGGAGTGGTGCTGGCTAATGCTGGCTTAGATACCGAGTTGCACAATACCTATTTCGTTATTGCGCATTTTCACTACGTTCTATCGATGGGCTCGGTGTTCGCAATCTTCGCCGGTTTTTTCTACTGGATCGGCAAGATGTATGGTCGGCCTTATCCAGAATTTCTGGGCAAACTCCATTTCTGGACGTTTTTTATAGGCGTCAACCTAACGTTCTTTCCTCAGCATTTTCTTGGCCTTGCGGGAATGCCGCGACGCTATCCGGATTATCCGACGGCCTTTGCAGGGTGGAATTACGTTTCATCAGTGGGGGCGATGATCTCCGGACTCTCAACCTTGATTTTTCTTTACATACTGTTCTCGATATTCACTTCGAAGGAGAGGTTGGCCGATAATTACTGGGGCGAGGGTGCGAATACGCTGGAGTGGACTGTTCCGTCACCGGCACCACACCACACTTTCGAAGACGTTCCGGTTATCCGGTGACCAGCGTTATACAAAATTTTGTTGTGGCAAGCAGGATGACGGAACAATATGAGTAGCACCTCAGGTTCTTCCACGCATAGACATATGTCGGTACCGTTAGGTGGCGACGGCGTGGTCGTTGCTGATGCCCTGTTAAGGGGAGCGGCGCGCGACTGGATCGCTCTCCTTAAACCGGGAGTGATGTCACTCGTAGTTTTCTCAGGGGCGGTTGGTTTGTTAGTGGCGCCAGTTCCTGTCAAACCGATTCTTGCTATCGCAGTGATCCTTAGCATTGCTGCGGGGGCTGGCGCCGCTGGCGCTATCAACATGTGGTACGATCGAGATATAGACGCGTTGATGGCGCGTACTTCTAACCGACCGATTCCAGCTGGTCGGATTTCTGCAGGCGGCGCACTCGGCTTCGGTGTATCTTTGGCGATACTGTCAGTGCTGGTTCTGTGGTTGGCAAGCAATGCCCTCGCGGCCTCTATCCTTGTGATATCGATCAGCTTTTACGTGTTTGTTTATACCATATGGCTGAAACGTCGAACCCCGCATAATATAGTTATTGGCGGGGCGGCCGGGGCATTTCCACCGCTCATCGGCTGGGTGGCGGCGACCGGTTCTGTGTCGACGCTACCATTGCTGCTGTTCGCAATTGTGTTCTTGTGGACGCCGCCGCATTTCTGGGCGCTGGCGCTATTCACGTCGAGCGACTATGAGCGGGCTCGGATTCCGATGCTACCGGTCGTAAAAGGTGCCCGTCGAACCCGGGAGTCCGTGCTCTTCTATACGCTTTGGTTGCTCCCCGTTTCGTTGTTGCCCTATATTCTTGGGTTGGCAGGGCCGATATACGGCGGCGTGGCTTTGGCGCTTGGCCTGATGTTCGTTTGGTACGCCATACGGGTGCTTTGTGACCACCAGGATATTAGTGGGGCAAGTTTGACTCGAGATGCACCTGCCAAGGCAGCATTTAGATACTCATTACTCTATCTATTCGTACTATTTGCTGGACTTGTTCTGGATCATTGGTGGGGCGCTTTGTTGGGATGATGGCTGAAATTGACGCCAAAACGACAAGTGAGTGGCCAGCGGATATGCAGGAGGAGTTCCGACGCAGGCGGCGTGGACGGAACCGTGCCATGCTGATTTTTCTGATGGCTTTGTGCGCACTTGTTTACGCAGTTGCTGTGGTAAAATTGTTTGAGGCGGGAAAGATGTGGTGATGGCCATGTTCATACGCAAATCCAGACAATCTAGGCTGATGTTGGAGGGTCTCCTATGACCGACGATACGCACGCCGCCGAGAACCAAGTGGTCGGGCATATGCCGCATCCTTATCATCTGGTTGAGCCAAGCCTTTGGCCCTTATTCGGTGCGGTCTCGGCGATTCTCATTGCTACGGGTATTATTTTTGTTGCCCATTACAATGATTACGTCTTTCTGGTCATGGGCGCTCTTGGCGCTTTCTCAACAATGTACGTTTGGTGGCGTGATGTTATCGCGGAATCTCGTACGCCCGGACTCCACAAACTGGTTACGCAGATTGGCCTGCGTTACGGGATGGCGTTGTTTATATCTTCTGAGGTGATGTTCTTCGTATCGTTCTTCTGGGCTTATTTCAACTTTTTCTTTTATCCATCGCATATGGGTTACATGCATGCGGCCGTCTGGCCGCCGGAGCATATAACCACGATTGATCCATTTGCAGTGCCGTTATTCAACACGATGGTTTTGCTGCTATCCGGGACCACGATAACCTGGGCGCATCATGCCCTCATCGAGGATGATCGGCGTGGCTTGATTCGGGGGCTTGGTTGCACGATCATTCTCGGTGTCGCCTTTCTTTGCGGACAAACCTACGAGTACACGCATTCTCCTTTTAATTTCTATCATGGGGGCATCTTTCCGTCGGTGTTCTTTATCGCGACCGGCTTCCATGGGTTTCATGTGATTGTCGGGACGAGCTTTCTAACCGTCAATTTCTTTCGTGCACTCAAGGGCCAATTCTCTCCAAAGAGGCATTTCGGCTTCGAGGCAGCTGCTTGGTACTGGCATTTTGTGGATGTCGTTTGGCTCTTCTTGTTCGTTTGTATTTACTACCTCGGACGTAGCGCCATTACTGCCGCTTGAGTTGCCGGCTGAGGGGCGTGCGCCATGATGGGACGGTGGCGGCGACTAGTCGGCATGGGGGGGTTCAGTGTCGTACTATTTTCGCTGTTTGTTGCACTCGGAATTTGGCAGATCCATCGGTATCATTACAAACTCCGGGTGGCTGATACGATTCGTCATGCGCGGTTGGCCAAACCAGTACCGATGCCGCCAAACCCAACTCCATTTCAGAAGGTTTCGATTGTGGGCCGATGGATGGCTGATCGGGTAGCGTTCTACGGCGATCAGATTCGCAATACACCTGCAGGACCGGTTCGCGGCGCCCAATTGATCGTGCCATTTCGCCCTACGAATGGTCACATTGTCATGGTTGACCTCGGTTGGGTAAAAGGCACGGTACCTTACGCCGTGCCAGTGCCGGTCGGTGAGACCGAGGTTTCTGGCTACGTCCAGCGCTTTAATGGCGTGCCATTCTTTCATGCTGCAGACAATCCACATGCGCATGTATTTTACACGCTTGATCCCATAAAGATCGGTAAAGCGCTGGGAGTAGGTGGCGTCGCGGATTTTACGCTGGTCATGATTGGGCCGAAGCCGTTAGCAGGTGGGCCGATACCCGCTAGATCTCTGCCACAGCCACCGAACAACTCGCAGCAATACTATCTGACGTGGTTTGGGCTTGCGATCGTCGTGATTTTTGAATTCATCTTTTATGCACGCAAACAGTTGGGTGACAATGAATGATTGATGCCTATTCGCAGCTCACGGGGCTTTTTCGGCGTATCGCGATTGTCGACGAAGCAAAGGCAATACTAGGTTGGGATGAGGCGACGGTTATGCCCGATGGAGGTGCAGCAGATCGGGCAGATCAGTTGGCAACTCTATCTGGGGTGGCTCATGACCTTTTAACCGCCCCGGAAATAGGGGATCTTCTAGACGCCGCGGAAGCGGCACCACCGGCAGACCCGTTTGAAAGCCGAAATTTATACTTGATGCGCCGCGCGCACCGCCAAGCCACAATGTTGCCGCGGGACTTGGTGGAGGCGTTTGTACGACAATCATCAACCTGCGAAAAGAAGTGGCGGGAAGCGAAAAATACGTCAGAGTTCAGGGTTTTGGCACCCTCATTTAGCGCCTTGATTACGCTTGTTCGTGAATATGCGCAGGTTTTGGGTGATGCGTTCGATGTTGCTCCCTATGATGCACTGGTCGACCAACACCAACCGGGGATAGCCTCCGCAGATATCATTCCTGTTTTTGCTCGGTTTGAGACATTTCTACGGGATGCTCTACCTCGTGCCGAAGAGCTTCAACGGCAGGCGAGTTACGCGATGCCGGTTGGTGCACCGCCATTTCCTGAGGTGGCGCAGGAGGCGATTTGTCGACGGCTAGCTGCCCAGGCAGGCCTCGATTTCCATTCGGCTCGATTGGATCGGGCAGCCCATCCGTTTTGTGGGGGCACACCGGGCGATATCCGGATTACAACGCGGTATGACGAGGCTGACTTCTGCTCCGCTGTAATGAGTGTCTTACATGAGACTGGACACGCGTTGTATGAGGCCGGGCTTCCACGGGAATACGCGCGCCAACCGGTCGGTTTGGCTGCAGGAATGGCAGTACATGAAAGCCAGTCCTTGATTATCGAGATGCAAGCAGCGCGTTCTGATGCGTACCTCGGATACATTGGTCCAATTCTAGCAGAAGCATTCAACCAAGAACCTACCGCGTTTGCGATGGATCTGCTTGCCGGACGGCTTCGCCGCGTGGAGCGCAGCTTCGTCCGAGTTGAGGCCGACGAGCTGACATACCCTGCGCATGTGATTTTGCGGTTTCGACTGGAACGCGCAATAATTGAAGGTGATCTTTCTGCCCGCGACTTGCCAGCTGCTTGGAACGACGGGATGCGCGATCTTCTTGATGTTGTTCCGCCAGATGATATGCGTGGTTGCCTTCAGGACATCCATTGGTACACTGGCTTGTTTGGGTATTTCCCATCCTATACTCTTGGTGCGATGACGGCGGCACAATTGATGGCCGCCGCACGTCGAGCAGAGCCGACGCTCGACGACGCGTTCGCGCGCGGCGATTTCGCGCCGCTTCTGGGCTGGTTGTGGAGAAACGTACACCGGTATGGCTCGCGGTTTGGGTTCAACGATTTGGTGATGCTGGCTACTGGCTCCAAATTGGATCCGACGGATTTTGAAACGCATCTCACTAAGCGGTACCTTAGCTGAAGGAGTTCGCCCATTGACGTTCGAGCAGATCCGAATTTTCGTGGCCGTTGCCGAACGTGAACACGTGACCCGAGCTGCGGAGGTGTTGTCCCTGACACAATCGGCGGCATCAGCCGCGATAGCTGCATTGGAACGCGAGTTTGGCGTCAAGCTGTTTCATCGGGTTGGGAGAGGTATCGTGCTGACGGAGGCGGGCAGGCTGTTTCTTGAGGAAGCGCGGGCCATTTTAGGTCGGGCAGAGCTGGCCACGCGGATGATGCGGGAAGTTTCGGGCCTGTCGCGCGGGCGCCTTTCGATTATGGCAAGTCATACAATCGCCAATCATTTTTTGCCGCTTTACCTCGTGGCATTTCGACGGGCGTATCCCGGGATCACCCTGTCTGTTTCCATTGGCAATTCAAGTGATGTTGCCCAGGCGATAAGTAATGGTCGCGTTGAGCTGGGTTTCGTGGAAGGACCCGAGGATTCCGCTGGGCAACGTCAGATCGCAGCAGAGCGAATTGCTGAGGACCGGCTTCTGATGATCGTAGCTGCCGGACATCAGTGGGCAGGGCGGGACAATCTAGGTCCCGCGGAACTGACGGCGGGAACGTGGGTACTGCGCGAGGATGGCTCCGGTACGAGGGCAGTCTTTTTCGAGGCGATGGCGGCGATTGGTGTTCCGGCAAGCGCGCTTAACATCGCGATAGAATTGCCTGCGAACGGTTCGGTCTTGACGGCGGTGATCGGGGGCGCTGGAGCAACAATCCTGTCGGAGCTGGCTTGCTCCGACGCCATCGCAGCTGGTAAAGTCGCTACTGTCCAGATCGACTTGCCGAAGCGCGCCTATTTTGCCGTCCAACACGTCGATCGATATCGCTCACGGGCAGTTTCCACCTTGCTCGCCATGGTGCGGGAACAGGTGGCGCGCGGGCATTAATTCAGCGCAAGTTCCTTGGCGCTGGTGATAATTTTGGCGGCCATGCCGTAAGCAATCGCTTCGTCGGCGCCCATCCAGTAATTACGGTCCGTATCCCGCTCGATGCGCGAGTAGTCTTGACCCGTTTCCCGGGCGATAATGCGATTGATCCTTTCTCGCATCTTGATAATTTCACGGGCCTCAATATCGATGTCGGTGGCTGGGCCGCGTACACCGCCCATAGGTTGATGTAGCAGAAAGCGGGTATTAGGCAGACAAAAACGTCGATTCCTTTGAGCCGCGAGAAAAACTAGGGCTCCTGCGCTCGCGACCCACCCCGTGCCGACCATTCGGACCGGCGCTGCAGCATCAACGAAGCGGATTACATCATGGATGGTGTCGGCGCTTTCGACGTGGCCGCCCGGTGAATTGACGAGGATGTCGATTGGCCTGTCGTTGGCACCGGCAAGCGCGAGCAGATTGGCAGTGACGCTGCGCGCCACTTTGTCGTTGATTTCACCGAAGACCAGAACTTTGCGCTGGTCGAAGAGCCGGGCTTCCAGGCCGCTACCCATGACTTTTTCGTCTTTCCCGTCCGAGTCCTTTTCGGGCGCATCATCGGCGTCGCCGCGCCGGGAGGGGCTTTTGCTGCACATTTTGGTCATGATTCGCTCCTGTGTCATTGCAGACAATGTGGCGGAAGCGGTGGATCCTGTCGAGGCAGGAACGGTTTTTTGTGGAGCCCGTTGTTCACGCCGTCTTGACATGAACGGCGGAGCATGGTGGCTGCAACTTTTACCGGATTATGCGCCTTCGCGGCCTACCCGGGCGCGTTCTTGCGCGTGCGGGAGCAGTGAGGCGCAAACGATTATTGCGAGCGGTTCGGAGGAAGGAAAGTCATCATGCGTCTTGCCGTATTGAAAGAGCATGCGCCGGGAGAAACCCGGGTTGCCGCGACGCCGGAGACGGTGAAGAAGCTCGTGGCACTGGGTTTGAGTGTCGTGATTGAGGCGGGCGCGGGCGCCGTCGTATCGATCACTGATTCTGCGTATCAAGAGGTTGGAGCGGAAATTGTCGTAGATGCGGCAGCGGCGTTGAAAGATGCGGACATAGTCTTCTGTGTCCAGATGCCGGATCCCAAAGCCGTCGAACAGTTTAAGCGGGGAACGTTGCTTGTTGGTATGATGGGTACGGTTGGCAACGTCGCCGCTCTTGAGGCGTTTGCAAAGTTGGGGATTAATGCCTGTGCGATGGAACTGTTGCCGCGCATTACCCGGGCACAATCGATGGACGTCCTGTCGAGCCAGGCAAATCTGGCTGGATATCGAGCGATCATTGAAGCGGCTGAAGCATTTCCACGGGGCTTCGCGATGATGATGACGGCCGCGGGAACCGTGCCACCCGCACGGGTGTTTGTAATCGGTGCCGGGGTTGCGGGATTGCAGGCAATCGCTACGGCGCGTCGCTTAGGTGCGATTGTGTCAGCTACCGATGTGCGGCCGGCAGCAAAGGAAGAGATTAAATCGTTGGGGGCCTCGTTTGTAGGTGTTGAAGACGCGGAAAGCGCCACCCAGACGGGGGCGTACGCAAAAGAAATGAGTGATGCGTTCCGGCAGAAGCAGGCGGCACTTGTCGCTGAAACGGTGGCGAAGAACGACATTGTTATTTGTACAGCCTTGGTAATGGGACGCAAGGCACCGATAATTGTAACAGCCGAGGCGGTAGCGCAGATGCGACCGGGTAGTGTCATTGTCGATCTTGCGGCGGACGCTGGTGGCAACTGCGCCCTGACGAACCCTGGTGCGCGGATTGTGACAGACAACGGTGTCGTTGTGTTGGGTTACAAGAATTGGCCATCGCGGATTGGCGTTGCAGCCAGCAATTTGTATGCACGTAATTTGCTGACATTCCTGACCCAATTTTGGGACAAGGAAGGAAAGCATGTCAAACTGCTGCCCGATGACGAGATTATCAAGGGTGTGCTGCTGACTCGAGACGGAGCGGTCGTTCACTCAAATTTCCAGCCGCAAGCGGCGGCGTGAGAGGAGCGTAACTATGACCCCAGCGGAACTTGCGGGCCAGGCGGCGAGCCTCGCCCATAAGGCAGCGGCGCTCGCGCAGAACGCCGCCGGTTTTGCCGCCGAACAGGCGGTAGCCCATACGAATCATCCACCACTGATTTACCTGTTCGCGATTTTTGTGATGGCAGTATTGGTCGGTTATTATGTCATCTGGAGTGTCACCCCGGCGCTGCATTCGCCGCTTCTGGCGGTGACCAATGCAATTTCCTCAGTGATCATCGTCGGCGCAATGCTGGCGACAGGACTACCAGGCAATCGCACTGCTCATACGTTCGGCTTTATTGCCGTAACGCTGGCCGGCGTGAATATCATTGGCGGCTTCTTGGTTACGCAACGTATGCTTGGCATGTTTAAGAAGAAAGCGAAGTAAGGGACGGCACTAATTATGAATTCCACAACTGATCCCGGCATCACGGTCTCCTATCTCATTTCGGCGGTTTTATTCATTCTCGCTTTGCGTGGCCTGTCGCATCCCGAGACGGCCCGTCGCGGCAATTTGCTTGGTATGGCGGGCATGGCCATCGCCATTCTGGCAACGCTGGACCACCCCGGTATGCTGCTTGGCGGCGCCGCTGTTATCATTCTTGGCATTGTTATCGGCGGTGCGGTCGGAGCAATTGTCGCGCGCCGTGTAAATATGACGGCACTGCCACAATTGGTTGCAGCCTTTCATTCGCTGGTCGGGCTAGCAGCGGTGTTCGTCGCCGCATCGGCGTTGAACGCCCCGCAGAGCTTTGGCATTGGCACTCCAGGTCACCTACGATTAGAGAGTCTAATTGAGATGTCAGTGGGGCTTGCGATCGGCTCCATTACCTTTACTGGTGCCGTGATTGCATTTGCCAAGCTACAGGCTCTGATGAGCGGTTCCCCGATCATTTTCCCGGGTCAGCACAAGCTGAATCTCGGTATCGGAATCCTGATTCTGGCTCTGGTTGTTATGTTCGTTATTTCAGGTGGATCGCAGACACTGTTCTGGATTGTCGCTGCATTGTCACTTGCAATAGGGGTGTTGCTCATCATCCCGATCGGCGGTGCGGACATGCCGGTTGTGATTTCGATGCTAAACTCATATTCGGGTTGGGCGGCAGCCGGTATAGGTTTCACGATCGGTAATGTCGCGTTGATTGTGACAGGCGCGCTGGTCGGATCTTCCGGTGCGATTCTTTCATACATTATGTGCAAAGGAATGAATCGCTCGATCATCAACGTTTTGCTGGGTGGATTCGGCACAGATTCTGGTGCCGCCGCACTGGTTGGTGCAACGGGCGATAAATCGGTAAAGTCTGGTTCCGCTGAAGATGCAGCGTTTATTATGAGCAACGCATCGAAAGTCATCGTTGTGCCGGGCTACGGCATGGCCGTGGCTCAGGCGCAGCACGCTGTGCGCGAGATGGCCGAACTCCTCAAAAAGGAGGGCGTGGAGGTGAAATACGCGATTCATCCGGTGGCGGGGCGTATGCCCGGCCATATGAACGTTCTGCTTGCCGAGGCGCAGGTGCCGTATGATGAGGTGTTTGAACTCGAGACCATTAATAACGAGTTTTCCACGACCGACGTGGTATATGTCATCGGGGCCAACGACGTAACCAATCCGGCCGCCAAGACGAATCCAGCGTCGGCTATCTATGGTATGCCGATCCTCGAAGTAGACAAGGCTAAGACCGTTTTGTTCGTCAAGCGTTCAATGGCTTCTGGCTATGCTGGAGTAGATAATGAGCTGTTTTTTCGTGATAATACGATGATGCTTTTTGGCGACGCGAAGAAAATGACCGAGGAAATTGTGCAAGCGCTAAGTAAGTAGCTCGGATTGATGAAGATTGTCGCCGGCATAACGTGCCGGCGACATTTTAGTTTTCTGTCCACTTTCACCTAAGAATTGAAGGGATATTTTAGTTATTATTAACACGGAATAATGTTGTTCTTGGATGGGATGGTGATTGTGGTCCGAGTAGGACCTGTAGTTGGAGATGAGAGCAAAAGGATAACGAAGAAAGGTGCACCCGAATGGCAAGAAGAAAGGATTGTGTCGGATCAGGCCGGGCGATGCATAAATGCTACATACCCTAGTACAGGCGTACACCTTCTCAATGTAAGAGTGACCAACGGCATGCGTGTAATTGTGGTAAGTGACCAGAAACCTAAAGTCTGTTGGCTGTGGTGCTGAGGCCGTTGGTGCCACCGATCCAGGCGGAAATATCTCAGCGCGAGTGCTCCGTCGGATATTGAAATTTTGAGAGAAGTATCGTTCTCGATAATGCGAATACCGATTGGTACGCGAGAACAGACTCTTGTGAACCTTGTTCCTGCTTTAGCGCTCGTTCAGGTTAATACGCCGTTCGGGTACGCCACCTCTCACGGAGGATGTTTGTGTTCCCCACCGCGTCACATTTTTTGTCACGGTGGTCGGTCGCGACAACTATGCGAGCTCCGTCCCTGTAGCTAAAATCGAGGCCAAATCGTTAATATTCACTGTGCAGAACAGGAGAGTCATTATCATGGATACTGCGACGGTTGCCGCTGCTGATCATGCCGCCCGTTACTGGAAAAGCGAGGCGCAGGGGCCACTCAAGCCAGGCTCTCCAGCTCACAAGCGGGCAATTTGCCGGATGTTCCGTGAAACGTTCAATCCCTATAAGCCCTCGGTCATCGCCTGGCCGATGCTTGATGATGCGGCGCGCGACAAGGTCATTTCACTCCCAATCTGGGACATTGCGGTGCAGACAGAAGGGAAGGCGCGCCTGCGGATGGCGGCATATGCTCGCACAATATCTGATCCAGACATGCGGGAGGCGATCGCGCTCAATGGTTGGGAAGAGAATCGTCACAAGGAGGTTCTCGCGCGATTGGTCGAGGCATACGGGATCCCGCTGGAGCCTGAACCCGTCTATCGTGAGCCGCGTGACACTGAATGGGCCTATCTCGTCACAGGGTTTTCAGAATGCATCGACAGTTTTTTTGCTTTCGGACTATTTGAACTTGCTAAACGTTCCGGCTTTTTTCCTGCTGAGCTGGTCGATACGTTCGAACCGGTGATTCAAGAAGAAGGGCGGCACATTTTGTTGTTTGCCAATTGGCTTGCTTGGCATCGCGCAACAATGCCAAGATGGCGGCGACCTTGGTTCGAAATGCGCGTCGTCGCTGTGTGGATGTTCCTTGGTTGGGAACGGATTAGTATTGCACGCAGCATTGACGGCGGTAAGACACCAGCGACTAAAACAAAACAGCAAGACAATAATTTCACTGTTACAGGAAGCAAATCCGTGAGTGCCGAGGATATAAGTCTGGGCGATTTTATGACGATCTGCCTTGAGGAAACCGATCGGCGTTTTGCTGGTTATGATCGCCGTTTACGACGACCCACAATGATGCCGAGATTGGCGCGATTGGCGCTGCGCTTTTTCCCAAAGTCTAAATCGAATGCCGCGTTATGAGCGCCACGACGTGGCTTTGGTGTTGGACAGATGCGTACCAAAAAAGCTGTTTTCTTAGTACGGTGGATAACTTCATCGGCAGGGGATTAGGTAGTCGCGTTGGCTCGCCAGTTGTTCGAATTTTGTGCACTCGATGTGTAACCAGGCGCAAGCAGACTTCCGACAAACTTTGAGAGCAGGCACACGCAGATAATTGGTTGGGCAGAGACCACTGCAAAGCGTCGCCCATCCAAAGGGTTGCGGCGTAACTGAAATCATTGGGACGCCTGCCTAGATGACCGTTTCCCCACCGAGAACTATCGACGTACGGAGGGACCATTGACGCCAAGGCATCTTGGTTAACCAGAATGACATCAGAACTGAATGGCTACAACTTTCAATCCCTTCCTAATTGCGATGGGCGGAGGGAGTAAAAAAAGCGGTTTGAGCCAGTCACCTCTATGAGGCTGCTCGGTCCGTGTTCTTGTCTTGTGATTGGTGCAAGGAGCTCAAATCGGTTGATTCGCAAGATCGCGGTAAAAAATTCTCGACGTGTCTTGGCTGTCAGTGCCTAGTGGCGTAAGACGCTTTGGTTTTATTTTTTGTGGAGCCCGACGCCATGTTGCGGCTTTCGGTGCCGGTTCGCTTGGTGCTGTCGCGGCTGACTTTACCAGTCATGCTGGCGCTGTCGCTTGGGATGATTGTGGCGGGACAAGCCGATCGCAACATCGGGATTGCGTTGCGCGGCGCGGTCGATGAGGCGTTGGCGCCGCTCTATCGTGTGGTGTCGCGGCCGATGGCTGTGCTTATTTCAGACCGGAACGCACTCGGGGCCTGGATTGGGATGCATTCAGAAGTTCGTCGGCTGCAGGCAGAAAATGTCCAGCTGAAACGCTGGCGCTCCGTTGCCCTCGCTCTTGCTGCACAGAACCAATCGCTTAAGTCGCAGCTTCATTTTGTGCCAACGCCCACGCCGGCCTTCTTTACCGCTCGGGTGATTGCGGATGTTGGAGGTCTTTATGCCCGGTCGGTTTTGGTTACCGTGCCTCGCGACTCCCATGGTGTTGCTGATGCGATTGCCATGGATGGGGGCGGGGTTGTTGGGCGTGTTGTCCAAGCGGGGGCGCGCAGTGCACGCATCCTGCTGATTACGGATCTAAATAGCAGAATTCCCGTCTCGATCGGCAGAAATGGTGAACACGCACTGATGGCGGGAACTAATGGTCCGGTGCCGCGCCTTCTCTTTTGGCCGCCGGGGCGACCACCTGCCGAGGGGGCCGTTGTATTGACGAGTGCCGAGGGAGGAATTTTTCCGGATGGCTTACCGATCGGTGTCGTTCACTACCTAGGGCGCAATGACCCTGCGGTTTGGCCATTTGCGTCCATGAATCGGCTGCGAGTGCTTCGCTTGTTTGAATACCAGCGTGGCCTCAATTCGTTTTCCTCAAAAGCTTCGGAGAGTATTGTGCAGAAAACGCGGCCATGATCGCGATGGTGCAGCGGAATTTGTGGCTCGAGCTAGATCGTTTCGCGCGGGCCAGTCTGCCGGCGCTTTCGATCACTGTGGCCATCTTTTTTCTTGGCGTTCCTGGACTATTTCCGGCGGTGGCGGCGTTGCGCGATACCCTTGCTGCGATGTCAGTCTACTTCTGGACATTGTATCGCCCAAGCTCCCTGCCTGCGCCGATCACGGTCGTCCTGGGGCTTTTTCTCGGCTTGATTACGAACGCTCCCTTTGGTGTCTGGCCAGTGTTGTTGTTGCTGACCCAGGCGGGCGTTCTGGCATCTCGTCGCATATTGGTGCGACAAGGTTTTATATTGATCTGGGCTACATTCATTGTCTGCATTCTGGTAACCTCGGTAGTCGAATACTGCGCCTTTTGCATACTTGATTTTACCGTCTTGCCGATTAGCCCGATGCTCCTGCAAGTGGGTCTTGGATTGTTGCTTTATCCATTGCTTGTACCGCTATTGATCGCAGCCCACCGCGGCCCGGCAGCGCCGGAACTGGCGTGATTACTCGGTCCGTACGGACGGTTTGTTGATCATGCGCCGCGAAAACAGGCTAATCCGATTTTCACCTGTCGAGGGCTGTTACTGGGCATGGTCACGCAAGCGCCGGCTGATTTGGACAAAGGGTGACACGGTGATTCAAGGTATTGGGCAGGGCTATACACAGGTAACGCCGCTCGGTTTGGCGACCACGGCGATTCGGATCGCGACAGGGCGCGCCGTACAGCCGCATCTGACGCGTGCGGTCAGCCGGACATTGTA
>JAJZCS010000190.1 GCA_021829055.1 Pseudomonadota bacterium | reverse complement strand
AATCAACTTGGGGTATGGGCTAGCTATAGGTTGCCCGACTAAGAGCTGCTGCAACACAGATGGTGCGAGTTTGCACCCACACCCTCCTCCGTGGGCAAGGCTAGTCAATTTGTGCTGCTGAGCACTCATTGAAATTGTCTCATCTCTCTAGTTCTATCACGCCTCGATGAACAACGGAGCCTTTTCCTCTGCATGTCCTGAAATCGGCGCGAGCAATGCATAGACAGCACATGGCACCAGACTGGTAACAATTTAATGTTCCTGGTGCGGAACAAGCTTATCAATCGTTCCCGCAACACCGTGTCACACTTGGTTGTAGCGCATGATTGATTCGAGCACGGAACCTGCAATTGCCCGCGCTTTGTCAGAAATCGTGTAGCAGTATTCGGCTCTTGCTCTTGGATCGATATCGCCGAGCTTGAGGCCATGCCCGACCTTCATCCCGGATCGTATCAATCCCCGTAAAATACCACTAACAGCTGCCTTGACCGGTGCACCATTCACCGTGCCAACCACCTCGTCTACCTCAACTCGATCCCCGATGCTATGCTTAGAAAGAAACTTGCCATCTCCAGTGGAGCGCAGCACGCGCGCGGCGGTATGCCCGGCTATATCACCCGGAACACCAGTGTTCGGTTGTGTAGAGCCCCGCGTGATAATTCGCCCCAGATCGTGCCCACGATTGGTCTCAATTACGATGTGGCAATCATGCCCGGCGACAAATCCTGGGCCGAGAGCGATAACTAAAGGCGCATCAGACAGGCTCGTGCCGATATTGCGTTTCGCGAGAATAGCATCTATGATTACTATCGGTGATAGATCTCGCAGCGCACTCCAATAGGACTGTGCAACAACGGCGATTTTCCCGTCCAACCACGCTCGTTCGATGCCACTGCGGTCTTGAACAACGCAAGCCGTCACACCCTCGACCGTATGCGCCCCTGTTTCAAGAGCCGTCGAAAACGCAACAGTCCGCCGCACACACAAGGGAGCATCAAGCTCCGCCATGCAGATCCGTCTAATATTCGCCATGTAGAGACGCCACGCCGTAGCGCTCGCCATTTCGCCTGCGCCCTTAATCAAGACCAAGGAGGACGTTCGTTTACCGCGCGCGTCAGCGGGTTCTGCGTTGCCTGACACAGGTTTCGGAGACGTGCGCGGTGATATTTTGCTACGAGCGTTGCGTTTCATCCAACCTATCCAGATGCGCTCCCTAGGCTGGCCAGTGTGCCAGCCGCAGCCTCTAGCGAAATAGCTTGCCATACAAACTAGATTTGTGCAATAGTGTTCATCCGCCGTCAGATTTGGCGGCGGTGGTCATCATGGAGGCGCTCGATGGAGAGTGTCGAGCTGCTGCGGGAAGCAATCCGTATTCACGGTGAAGGAATACCGCTTTGTGCTGTGACGGTTGCAGGCGCACGCGGCAGTATTCCTCAGGAAATCGGAGCGAAGGCGATCATCGGCAGTGATGGGTTGATCTGCGGTACCATCGGAGGTGGCCGGGTCGAAGCGCGCGGCATCGCGAAAGCCCGCGAACTACTCACGACCGATATGGCTGCTTTTCTTGAAACAATAAATCTCAATAGAGATTTAGGAATGACCTGTGCCGGCGAAATGACCCTTTTCTATGAGGTGTTTCGGCCGGATTCAATCTGGCGTATTGTTGTGTTCGGGGCAGGTCACATTGCGCAACGACTGTGCCGATTCCTAACCGAATTGGATTGCCGCACTATTTGCGTTGATACGCGGCCAGAGTGGATCGAGCGCCTTCCGGAGAACAACAAGCTCGAACAGCGGCTTGTCGAATCATATGCCGACGGAGTAGGGGCGGTGACACCTGGAGCTTTTGTCTTAGCGGTTACCATGGGCCACGCCACGGACGTGCCGGTGCTTCAAGCGCTGAGCAACAGCGGGGTACGAGCGGCATTCATTGGAGCGGTTGGCAGTGATTCCAAGGCGGCAGTCATGCGCCGTGAACTGCGTGAGCGAGGGGTGTCCGAGGAGTTTATCAAGCAGATCCAGTGCCCAGTCGGCGAAAAGATCGGAGGCAACACTCCCCCGGAGATTGCCGTAAGTATTCTCTCTCAGCTGGTCCGACTGCGGGGGTCCAATCGCCAATGAATAGCGAAGGTCAACGAGAGCATGAGAAATGCGGACTAATTCTTTGCTCGTCTCTCACGTTCGAGTCTGCGTAATCCTTTTAGAAGTTTTTCAGGCGTGAACGGAGTGGAGGTAAGCCGCACACCGGTGGCGTCGTAAATTGCATTAGCGATTGCAGCTAAAATTCCAGAGACCAGTCCCTCTCCTACTTCCTTAGTGCGGTATGGCTTTCCAACGACATACTGTTCCGTAATGACGTCTGCATCGTCCGATGCAGCCATCTCATGAATTGTCGGCATGCGATAATCGAGCCAGGTCGGGTTCAACGTGAAGCCGTCCTTTGTGATGACTTCCTCAAGAAATGCGTGGCCGAGCGCCATCGAAACTTGGCCGTCGATCTGGCCCTTAACGAGCGCAGGATTGATCGGGAATCCGCAATCATGCACCGTGAGCGCTTTCACGAGCTTGGCTTCGCCTGTTTCTATGTCGACCTCAACCTCGGCAACCTGACAACTAAAGGCATAATTCTCCGTCCAGCGTCCCTTTGTGGTTGCAAGGCTGGGGTGAGTGGGCTCATTTCGCATGGTTCGCCAAAATCCGTCACCCAAAATGGTGTCGCCTCGGTTATTCGCCACACTGTATGCAATGATCTCGCGATACGTCATCCGCTGAACTGGATTCTTGCGATTTACCACAACCTTATTTTGGACGTGGAGATTGGCCACATCAACGTTGAAGCGCGATGAAACAATATCCAGCATCTTCTGTCGGGCTTTACCCGCGGCCTGGCGCGCAGCATTTCCGGTGACATAAGTCATACCGCTAATCCATGCACCAATGTCCTGTGGTGTCACGTCGGTATCCGACGAGATGATTTTCACTTCATCGAAATCCAATCCAAGCTCTTCAGCCACAATTTGGCATACAATCGTTTCTGAACCTTGGCCGACATCAATGCCGCCGGTCAGTACCGTTGCGGTGCCATCGTCGTTCATCTTAACGATCACACCCGAGCCGTTGGGATAGATGAGCGAGCCACCAAAATACCCGCTCACCCCCATACCGATGCCGTGCCGGATCCTCCCGAATTCCTTTCGGCCTTTTCCATAACGGTCGTTAATGCTCGATTTCTCTGCTGCAACTTTAATGCAATCGATAAGGCCGGCCTGATGCACATTGTCGCCGTTCGGAAGCGCTTCGCCGGGCTCGCGCGCATTACGCAGACGGATTGTTACAGGATCAATGCCCAGATGCTCAGCTATTGCGTCGAGCTGAGATTCGATGGCAAAGCGGATTTGCGGGCAGCCGTGGCCACGTTGTGGTGCGCGAACAGGATAATTTGTGTAAACCGACAGCCCCTCGTACTTCAGGTTAGGAATACGATAGGGTATCATCGTGAATCCCCACGCCAAAAAGATTACAACCACACCGCTGCCGCGATAAGCACCCGAATTATTGACTACCCGAATCTGCTGAGCGATAATGGTGCCATCTTTTTTCACGCCAGTCTTGATCTCCATGGCCAGGGGTTGGCCATGACGATATGCCGAGAAAATTTCTTCGCGGCTGGCGACAATCCTCACTGGACGCTGTGTCATCATCGAAAGACGAGCGGCGCAGTATTCGTGCGAGTATAGATCGATCTTGCCGCCGAACGTTCCCCCAACGTACGCCTTGTGAACGCGCACTGCCGAGTAAGGCAGGTTGAGAGTGCGGGCAAGTTTCGCCCTCTTAATGAACGTGCCCATTGAAGAGGTCCAGACATTGAGGCGGTCGTTTTCCCAGTGCGCGAGAGTAACGTGTGGCTCTAAATAACCATGTGTGCGCAAGTGGCTCTCAAAGCGATCCTCGCGCACGTAATCCGATTGAGCAAAGCCTTGTTCAACATCTCCCCACTCAGACGTGGTGCGCCCACCAATATTCGAGTATGGAACTTCGTTGACGAGTTTCGGATGCGACGGATGAATTTGCGGGGCATCAGGCTTCATTGCCTCGAACGGATCAAACACGGCTGGTAATGGCTCGTATTCGATCTCGATCGAATCAAGCGCTTGCTGCGCTGTCACATGGTCAACGGCAGCAACTGCGGCAATTTCTTCGCCAACATGGACAACGCGCCCACGCGCGAGGACTTCTTGGTCTGCTGGATAGCGTGGAGTTTCAACGAACCCATGCTTGATTCCCTGAGTATCATCGACGGTAATCACCGCCTTAACGCCGGTCAATGCCGAGGCTTTCGCAGTATCGATACGCACGATTCGTGCATGCGGATGCGGGCTACGCAGAACGCGACCAATCAAGGTTCCCGGCAGCTTGACATCTTCGCTATAAACGGCGCGCCCGGTGACCTTATCCGGTCCATCCTTGCGCAGATAACTCTTGCCTATGTGGCTCAACTCGGTCACGGCATCCCCCGCAATTCAAGACCAGAAACATGGCTTCTGAAAGGGCGCGACCCGTCAGAATCGCGCAATATCTTCCTGGTAGTCTTCAACGCATCACCGGCTCAACTCCTTGCCTGGAGGCCTGCTGGATCGCTGCG
>JAJZCS010000189.1 GCA_021829055.1 Pseudomonadota bacterium | reverse complement strand
GAGGGGATGGGGCGGCAGGGCATTTTCGGCAAAATACCGGGTAATGTCCGCTTTGCTCCAATCATACAGCGGATTGATGATCGTCATTCCATTGGGGCCGGTTTCGCGAGGTAGGATGTCGCGCCGGGTCTCACTTTGATTGCGCTTGCGTCCCGAGATCCAGGCATCGAAGGGTTCAAGTGCGGCATCAAGTGGCATTGTCTTGCGCAGTGCGCAGCATAGGTCGGGATCTGCCGCGTAGAGGCGGCCGTCAGGATCATAGGAGCTCAGGTGTTTCTGGTCGGGCCGGACCGTGCGCACATTGGAAAGTCGCAGACGGTTGATCAGGCCGTCGCGATAGGCGATTGTATCGGGGAAGATTTTCCCGGTATCGAGGAACAAGATCGGCAGGTGCGCGTCGATCTGCGCCACCATGTGCAATAACACGGCGGATTCGGTGCCAAACGAAGAAACGAGAGCTATCTTGCTATGGAATTCGTGGGCAATTGCGTTTTCCAGAAGAATGTAAGCCCGGTTTTCAATCAGTGTGCCGGTGTTCAACATCAATAGACATCCTTGCGATACCGCCGTGTCGAGTTAAGGGTTCGGAGCTCATCCGCGCCGATGATTTCAGTGAGGGTTGCCTCGACGTCACGTGCCATGGCTCCCGCGTTGCCGCAAAGATAAATGATCGCGCCATCTGCGATCATGGCGTTGAGCTTGTCTGCGCGTTCGCGCAACACATGTTGGACATAGCGCCTTTTGGGCTGATCACGTGAAAAAGCCAAATCAAGATCGGTGAGGACGCCGGATTTAAGCCATTCCTGGATCTCCAGTTGGTAGAGAAAATCATGCAGGAAATGCCGATGCCCGAAGATTAGCCACGAGGCCCCGCATTGGCCGCCGGCTTCGCGGTGCTGCAGGAAGGCGCGGTAAGGCGCAATTCCCGTGCCGGCACCAATCATGATGATCGGAACGGCAGGATCCTCCGGGAGCCGGAACGAGGTATTGGTCCTGAGGATGATGTCGAGTACATCACCTCGCCGCCGACGCCGCGCGATATCGCCGGATGCGACGCCGAGCCGTGTTCGCCCTGCGCTTTCGTATTCGAGTGTCGCAATCGTCAGATGTGCCGCGTCGCCAACCAGTTGTTGCGATGAAGAGATAGAGTAGTGACGAGGCGGGAGCTTGCGCAGCAGTGTTGTGAGTTGCGATGCCTGCAACTTTTGCGGAAACCGTTCAAGTAAATCAATGAGCTGTCTTCCCTGAACGAATGCATGTCGCTCGGTTTCGTCAATCGAGAGTGCAATCAGCGCCGGATCACAGGTAAGTGCTGCGTAGTCGGTGACAAGCTTGCTGCTGAGTGTGGTGATGTCCCGCTCAGTCGTTAGTGCACGCGCGGTATCGTCATCATGATCGAGGCCCACGGATCGGAGCACGGCCTCCACCATCGCCGGATCGTTGCGAGGGGTAACCGTTAGTGAGTCGCCCGGCTCATAGCGAATCCCGGAATCTGTCAGATCGATCTCGACATGAACAGTTTCGGTGGTCGAGCGAGACGATGTCAGAGGGTGGTGCGCGGTGATTTCGGCGGGGAAGGGGGTCGGTCTGTCCAGTGCGGTGCCGACTGAGTCGCCGGGAAGGCGATGAAAATCGACGTGAATGACCGAGCTGCCGTCATGCTTGGCGGTCAGTCGGCTCAGGATGTCGCCAATGAAAGATTTTGCGGGTGTTTCATAATCAAGATCGCAGTCCAGCCGATCCGCGAGTCGGTGTGCACCGAGTTCGGCGAGCCTGGCATCAAGACGTTTTCCTACTTCGCAGAACTGTGCGTAGGCAGAGTCTCCCAAGGCAAGGACCGCAAAGTCAATGCCTTCAAGGGTGGGTGCGGCATCCGCCATAACTGCTTGGTAGAATGTGGTTGCGCGTTGCGGTGGCTCGCCTTCACCCCACGTGGCAGCGATAACGAATACGGCCGACGTTCCGATCAGCGCTTCCGGCGTTGCGTCGGCCGCATCCAGCACCTGGACTTTGAATCCACGTTTCCTGGCAGCCGCACGGGCGCTTTCTGCGAGTCTTTCGGAATTGCCGGATTCGGTCAAATAAAGAATCGTCAGGGTGGGCGCCGCCGCTGGCGGTGATGCAGGAGTGGCGACGGTGCTTTCGGACGCGTCGAGTCCAGCGAGGAAGCCGGACAGCCAAGCGCGTTGGGGAGCAGAAGCGTCACGGATCACTCTGTCGAGAGCTGCAATGTCCTGCTCCGCAAAAGGCGCGGTGCGCGGCAGCACGGCAAGCTTGGTCATCGCTGTGATCCTTGGATCTGGAGGAAAGGAGAAGGCAGATCGGGCGGCACATCGTCGAGCGGACGGCTTTCGCGGGAAAGCATGGCTCCGAGGGAGACAACCTCGCCGATGACGATCAGGGTTGCCGCTGGAGGCAAGTCGGCGGCGATCAGTGGTGCATTGACGAGTGTCGTGTGGACAACCTGTTCCTTCGGCGTCGTTGCGTCGAGCACAAATGCCAGGGGCTCGGTCGGCGAACGTCCACCTGAAATCAAGGCGTCCGCGATCACGCCCATCTTGCCCCGCGCCATGTACAGCACGAGCGTGTCGGCAGAGCGGGCGAGGGCGGCATAGTCAACTGCTTCCGCTCCCAAACCGGTCTCACCAGCAACAAACGTGACGCTGCGCGCCAGTCCACGGTGCGTGATCGGGATCAGGGCGGATGCGGTTCCGCCGATGCCTGCGGAAATTCCCGGGATCACCCGCAGTGGAATGCCGGCTGCCGCGAGCGCAATGCACTCTTCGCCGCCACGCCCAAATACAAACGGATCTCCGCCTTTCAACCGTAAGACGCGCAGGTTTCTCGATGCCAGATCGATCAGCAGCGCATTAATTGCCAGCTGTGGCATTTGCTTGCAGCCGCCACGTTTGCCAGCCGCGATCCGTCCTACGCCGGGCGGCGCGAGGGCCAGAATTTCCCCCGACACCAGAGCGTCATGAACAATAACATCCGCAGCCCCCAATGCATGATGCGTCGCCAGTGTCAAAAGTGTGGGGTCTCCCGGACCAGCTCCGGCAAGCCACACAGACCCGGGCACGAAATCAGGATGGATCAATAGGCTCATGGTTCGGCGGATATAGAGACGTTTGATGGATATGGAAAATGAAATTCTTCATATCGGCTTATTTCCTCCAAAAAAAAGGAAGCTTTTCTATTCAAAAAAAGCACGGTAGAAGAGAATGGCCAGATTGGAAGGGATTTAAAAATGTCGAACCGGACCGTTCCGGAACTCCGCGCTGTTGACCTCGATGCCATCGATCGCGCGATTCTCCGATTGCTTGCGAAGGATTGCACGACGTCTCTCGCAACGATGGCGAAACAGGTCGGTCTGTCAGCTACTCCCTGCTGGAAGCGGATCAAACGGATGGAAGAGGGCGGTGTGATCACGGGGCGGGTCGCCACACTTTCCCCTGAAGCCTTGGGTTACCCGGTTTCGGTTTTTGTGTCGGTTGAGACATCGGATCATTCGGCGCCGTGGCTCGCCAAGTTTGCCGAGACGGTTGCAGCCATGCCGGAAATTGTTGGCTCATGGCGGATGAGTGGGGATATTGATTATTTGCTTCACGTCATGGTTCCTGACATTCCTTCGTACGACGCATTTTACCGCCGCCTGATTGCCGCGATCCCGCTCAGGAATGTGTCTTCCCGTTTCGCCATGGAACGTCTCAAGATGGGGCCGCCGCCGATTTGATCTTCGCAACGCGAAAGCGCTAGTTGACAACGCGTCTGCCTTGTCCAATGCCAGTGGCATGGACAGTGAGACGATCACGGTCGCTGATTTCAACCGTGTCGATATCCGTGTCGGCACCATCAGCGACGCGCAGCCTTTTCCCGAGGCGCGCAAGCCAGCGATCAAGCTTTGGATCGACTTCGGCGCCGGAATCGGAGTGAAACAATCGTCGGCCCAATTGACGGTTCATTACCCGCCGGACAGGCTGATTGGTCGACAGGTTTGTGCAGTTCTCAATTTTCCACCGCGTCAGATTGGCTCGTTTGTTTCCGAGGTGCTGACGCTGGGACTACCGGATGACGAAGGAGCGGTAGTTCTGATCCGACCGGATTTTGTCGTTCCGAATGGTGGCAAATTATTCTGATGCCACCGGAGTATCTCACTGTTTCGTGGGATCAGCTGCACCGGGACGCGAGGACGCTCGCGCAGCGCCTGAGTACGCTGGGCCCCTTCTCCGGTATTGTGGCGGTCTCGCGCGGCGGGCTGATTCCGGCTGGTATCATTGCCCGTAGTTTGGGTTGCCGTGTGATCGAAACAGTGTCCGTCGTCACCTATGAAGGAGAGACGCGTGGCGAGCCCAAAATTACCAAGTTTCCGTCTGCTGCGGGCGATGGGGCTGGGTTTGTCATCATCGATGATCTTGTTGATACGGGCGCTACCGCGCGGCAGGTTCGTGCCTTGTTGCCACGTGCGCGCTTGGCCGCAGTCTATGCCAAACCTGCCGGCAAACAGATGGCGGATATTTTTGTTACCGAGGTCTCTCAGGATACGTGGATCCTGCTTCCATGGGACAGCGAACCCGATCGTATTGTTCCCCCCCCCCCCCCCCGGACAGGCCACTCCTGTTAATGGATGCCCAGACTCCCCGGCTTGGCAG
>JAJZCS010000188.1 GCA_021829055.1 Pseudomonadota bacterium | reverse complement strand
TCAAATGCCACCAATCGGTCAATGCCAACCTTCAGTTTTTTGAAGCCATTTCCAGAAACGCTGTTTTTATGAAAGTAAACCTCCTCACCAGTCTTCGTTCCCAGAAAGCCGTAATTACGATCGACGAAGATTTTCACAATATGGCCTATTAGCGACGGTTCATGTCGCTTCATCTGATGCTCAAGGCGACGCATATGATCCTGTAGCCGGCGACGTGCAACATCAAAAGCGTCGCGTATTGCAACGTGTAAATCCTCATGTGCACGGTTGAAACCGGATTCCCGATTCGCCACAACTTTCCCGCCGGGAACAGTGAGATCGACCAGCACGTGATAAATTCTGCCCTGTCGATGATGCCGATCACCCGCTTCGAGAACGACGCGGCAAGAGACAATCCTGTCGGAAAACTGTTCGAGCTCTTCAACCCGGCGCCGCACTTGTGTCTCCAGAGCTGGAGACGGTTCCATCCCACGAAAAGAGATATGAAGGTCAGAGATCATTGCCTCCTCCTGTATTTTCGACAAATACAATGGCGACTGTGCGTCCATTTTCCTTGATCTTGATCAAACAATGGCTGGGTTGTGCAGCCGCATCGAAACGCGTGATTGATGTGCTGTGCCGCTGTCATTCATGGTCGCCTCTGGATGCGCGGTGCAAACACAATTGACGCTGCCGAATGCATTTTCGTACTCTGACGCAGCCAAAAGATATCCCGAATAGCGAACACCCGGGACAGGAGCAGAACTAGTGGCGCCAGATCATCAGACTCAAGAACATCGACCCCGACGTACGGGTCAGATATCACGTAAAAAAAATAGGGCTCTTGTGGCTCGTCTCGGTTTTATGGTTCAGGTTGGCATTGACCGATTGGTGGCATTTGATCTTCATCAATGCGACCGGGCACAGTTTGTGCTTAGCGCCCGTGGCGTTGGTGGAGGACGGTGTATGCCTAAGGACAAAATCGCTACCGCAATTCAGCAGCGGGCCCGCAAGATGTGGCGACAGGACGGAAGCCCGACCGGCAGGTTGGACGACTATATCGAGCGAGCTCGAGAATTGCAGGCAATCATTAACAATCCGATGAGCGGCTTGTTACCAAATCCTATTGCCACCTATGGCCCAAACACTCCTCCCCTTCTCCCGGTAGAAGAAGCCGAACTCATGGAAAACCTGGGCGAGTTCCCGACACGCTTCACCGATCAGGGGGATCACATGCAAACGCCCATGACGAAACAACGCGCCCGCCAGATGCGCCAGCAAGGATGATCGAATGCTGAACTGCCATGCGGCGTAGCCGTACTCGTCGCTATCCGTCTGGCTTTCGAACTAGGCGGCGAACAGCTCTCGCCCGCGGTCATCGTTGATATCAACAATACTAGATAACCATCCCGCCGCGATTCGTAATGCGAGTACCGGCAGCTCTTCGCCACGCGGAAGGCACTGCTGAAACGAACATGCTCGCGACTATGAGGCGGTGTTTCGGTTCGTGATAACAGGAAAGGTAGATCACAATGGGCTCAGGAATCAGTTGGGCCCGGTGTCCTTCGTATGGAAGGGAGCGCCCATGCTTCCCGAACATCTCCCGTTATTCCAGCGCGAGGCGAACACTAGCCGCACGGCCCCAGAGATACGCGGGAGGTAACCCTCCTGCTGCGAGATCGAGCGTGATCTGCGCCGGTGGCTGGCGATGGGCCTCGAGGAACAGATCAACGAACCGCGCCTCGATGGCGGCCGGATCGTGACTGACCCGATGGTATCGGGTTGCTTCCGGACGGCTCGGTTCCGGGTGCTTTTGCCGGCGAGCGGGGCGCAGCCCGTGCGCCTTGCCTCGAGCTTGCCGGCCAGGGTGGCGAGCACCGGGTCATGGCGCAGTTGGTCATGATCGACCAGATCCTCGTGGCCAAGGGCAATGCCGACGACGCGCTGCATCACCAGGGTGCCAACCTCATGCTCGACCAGCTCCGGCCGCCGACGGTCGGTGAAGCGCCCGGCAAAGCGTTCGGTCAGCCGGATCGTCCGATCGGTCGCATCGAGCAGCAGCGCACCAGCATCCGAGGTGATCGCCTCGCCGTCGAACCGGGCGACCACGACACGCCCCGCGGCCTCTCCAAATTCAAACCGTTCCGCGCTACACTCTGTCCGCATCGGGGGCACGCCTCTGCTTCACGAAATTACTTTGTTGCAAAAGAACTTTCGCAGATTCAGAGCCCCGATGCACCTACTCTCGTGAGAAATGCGGGTTAAGCGGCCTCCTGGGCCCGAGTTCCGGACTGACGTGAATCCCTCTCGGAGCTGCTACGTTGCGGGGTGGACCGCTCGATATTGGCAAGAAGTATGCCGAGCAGCAGCGAACACCGGCTCGGAAGAGAAGAAGCAAGAAAGCAAGACGCTTGGCCTCTCTGAAAGGTTGTGCTCAAAGTGGTTCAAGCGTTCCGGCACCCCGAATCTGTCAGATCTCCGCCGCTTCGCCGGGCGTCATCACAAGCACAGTGCCGCGTCTTACCAATGTTCTAAACACCTCAGGCCTCCCGCTGAGCGCAGGAAACGTCCCCCAATGAATTGGTATTATTGTTTCAAGATTCAGGAGCTCATTACACGCATAAGCTGCCAGGGTTGGCCCCATGGTATAGCGGTCCCCAATCGGAATAAGACCAATATTTGGCTTATAGACGCGCTGGATTAAAGCCATGTCACCGAATATACCCGTATCGCCGGCATGGTAAATTGCATGGCCGCCGCCAGTGAGGACAAACCCAACGGGATCACTGGACCCAACCAGCATGCCATTTTCCATGATCGCCGAGCTGTGGAATGCGGGCACCATCGACACCTCGCACGCTCCGAGATTCAGGGTTCCGCCGGTATTCATCTCTTCGAATTTGTCGTGCCCCGAACGTGCGATGAAGCCGCAAATCTCGGGCTGCGCAACAACAGTTGACCCATATTTCCTCGCCAGACGCACGGTGTCCCCGATATGATCTCCGTGGCCATGGGTGACAAGTATCGCGTCGACTTTTGCCAATCGGTCTTCATAGCTGGTAGGATAAGTTGGATTACCAGTCCAGAATGGGTCAATCAGCAAATCGGCGCCGTTAACACCAATGTGAAAAGCGGCGTGTCCAAGCCAAGTCAGCTTCATGATTGTCGTCCCTCCAAAAAATATACCACATGGCTGGCGGGCCATGACACCGAGCGGTTCAAGCTTACCAGGCCATACCGTGATATCGCTATAGACGCCAATGCACGCGCGACGGCGAGTAAAACGCTTCACGGTGAAACAAAGCCCCTGGCTCCCACCAATTCCAACCCACCACGGCTGCTACACATCCTTTTGGATTGCCACGTACCCACGTGAAACTTTTAGATGTAACGCACCTCCGCAGTAACCTGTACCTGCAAAAATTCCGAAGTGTCCGACGAAGCCATTTACGATCGCTTCACATACCCCCGCTTCGTCACGTCCTTTAATGGCTTCATCTGTCAGTACTACCGACTCAGACTGTCGTCGTGAACACATGAGAACATGCCGTGGTGCGATTGCTAATTTCCGAAAGATGCAAGTTTCGACATTCAGGCCGGGAACGTCTCGAATGTGGTCGATGACCTACACGTCAACGACGACGGCTGCATATTTTTTCGATGGCGCCTTCGCCATCAGTGCCACAATTCCACCTTGATTACTACTATTTCCTATAGGCTGCCGACACAATCGGCTTGGCCACCGGCTCGGCAACGTCTAACCTTTTTATCCCCTCCAAGTAAGCAGAACAGTCATGACACGCTCCTTTTCTTACTGTTCACTTCGCTCTTTTCTTGTCTAAGTGGCCTCGAGACCAATCTGCCGTACCCCCTACCTCTTGAACATATTCTCAGGGTCTTAAGAATTCTTTCACAGAAAATCTTCTTCTCTCTGACTCGACAAGCAGCTAACGCGCTACCGACGATATCGTTAGATATCGACCATCCTGCTATCTTGTTCCGTTTCTATCAGTTGGTGCCACAATGTTGCGGATTGAAGCCGATTATAGACGTGATCACGACCCGGTCTTTTACAAAATCTTCATCCGTATTTCCGGGGCTTACTTGGCAGGATTTTCCGTACGAAACCATCTGAATTCGCCTCGGCACGACGCCGTGTTCAATCAGGTAGTTTCGTGCCACATAGGCGCGGCGATAGCCCAGAGCAAGATTGTACGTCTCAGTGCCTCGTGGATCGCAGTTTCCTGCCATAAGCACATCGAAATGAGAATGTTTTGCAAGCCACTTCGCCTGCCGACTGAGAGTGTTCTCAGCCTTGGACGTAAGGTCAGCTTTGTTAAACCTGAAATAAACTCGGTCTCCGACCTTGGCCGCCAACTGCTCTTCGCTGCCGGGTGAAGGGCCAGGAGTGGCGACGGCTGCACCCGTCCCCGTAACCTCTGTTGTCTTCGTGGGAGTCGTTGAACATCCTGTGAGGAGTGCAACGGCCACAAAAAAGGCAAACCGAACGATTTTCATCGTACACTCCAAATCATCACGACATTGACAATCGTCACAACCGGCATGGCGTTCGATCAAAACAAAATGGCAAAAAGCAATGCACTACATTTCTAAGAACATCATTGATATAGATCAAACATTGTTCCGGCCCTATAACCCGCGCACTAACAT
>JAJZCS010000007.1 GCA_021829055.1 Pseudomonadota bacterium | reverse complement strand
TGGGCCTCTGTGAGATATCCGGGGTAGAGATGACGAATATCCGAAAGAGACACGGCGCGGACTTCAAGGCGAAGGTAGCGATGGCGGCGATCCGTGAGGAAGGGACGATTGCGGAGCTTTCGAGCAAGTATGGTGTGCATGCGAGCCAGATCCATGCCTGGAAGAAGGTGGTGCAGGACGGTGTGAGAGGGCTGTTTGACGGTGAGAAGACTGCGGCTCGGAGCGATGCGGCGGACAAGGTTCAAGTATCGGCCCTGCATGAGAAAGTTGGGAAGCTCATTATGGAGCGTGATTTTGTTCGCGAAAGGTCTGGTCGATGAGCCGGGCCGAGCGGCGGGCGATGGTGAGCCGGACCCATCCTAATTTTTCTGTGGTGGCGCAGTGCGCGTTGCTGAAGGTCCCGCGTTCGACGGTCTATTACCGGGCGAAACCGATTGGGGACAAGACCCTGTCACTGATGCGGCGGATCGACGGGATCTACACCAAAGGGCCGTTTTACGGCGCGCGCAAGATGGTGGCTGAACTGCGCGGCGAGGGCTATGTGGTGAACCGCAAGCGCGTGCGGCGCCTGAGGCGTCTGATGGGGATTGAGGCGATCTATCAGAAGCCGAACACCAGCCGCAAACATCCAGAGCACACCATATACCCGTATTTGCTCAAAGGTCTGACAATCGACCACGCCAATCAAGGGTGGTGTGCGGACATCAGCTATATTCCGATGTCGAAAGGGTTTGTTTATCTGGTTGCTCTCATGGATTGGTTTAGCCGGCGCGTATTGGCCTGGCGGTTATCGATCACGATGGAGACCGATTTTTGTGTCGAAGCCTTGCAAGAGGCGATGGACCGCTACGGCAAACCGCAGATCTTCAACACCGACCAGGCACCGCGGCTGCCTTCACCGACCAGCTTAAGGCTCGCGGTATTCAGGTCAGCATGGATGGCAAAGGTCGTTGCCTGGACAACATATTTATCGAACGACTTTGGCGTAGTCTGAAATATGAGGAGGTATTCACCAAGGCTTATGCCTCCGTTGTCGAAGCCCGGGTTGGGATTGGTTCATGGAGGCGATTTTACAACAACCAGCGCAAACACCAAGCGCCTGGATATCGGACCCCCGCCGAAATTCACGACGCAACACTGCCCCATGGATATGTGCACAACGCAAGAGCGTTGCACACATCCCCACAGGGCCAACCACAGCCAGAAAAGAATTCAGTTTTTGAAGGAGAAGTGATAGAAAAGGCCGTAAGCCGTCTGGCGGCTTAACCATGAAGAACTTAACCGGCACGGCGCTCTCTTAAGTCGGTCCAGAACCTGTCCAACCAATCGGGGCCACCTCAGATTCAGAACTCACCAAAAAACCCAACTGTAGTGCTAGTAAACTACAACGCTTCGGATACTCTCTCCACGACGCATGAGATCAAAGCCCTCGTTGATCCTGTTAAAAGGCAGGACATGCGTAATGAGATCATCAATATTGATCTTTCCATTCATGTACCAGTCGACGATTTTTGGAACGTCGGTGCGACCGCGGGCGCCGCCGAATGCAGTGCCTCGCCAGTTGCGCCCTGTCACGAGCTGGAATGGACGGGTAGAGATTTCCTTGCCCGCACCAGCTACACCGATAATTATGGAAGTGCCCCAGCCGCGATGACAGCACTCCAGAGCTTTTCGCATGACATCGACATTGCCGATACACTCAAAGGAATAATCAGCTCCACCATCGGTGAGATTAATCAAATACGGAACAAGGTCTTCGCCAATTTCCTCCGGGTTGATAAAGTGCGTCGCACCGAACTTTTCCGCTATTTCCTTTCGGCCGTTATTACGGTCAACACCAACGATCATATCTGCGCCCGCCATCCGTGCTCCCTGGATAACATTTAGGCCAATACCACCCAAGCCAAAGGCGACAACCTTGTCGCCAGGCTGCACTTTGGCTGTGTTAATCACAGCGCCAATACCGGTAGTCACTCCACAGCCGATGTAACAAATTTTTTCGAACGGCGCATCTTCACGAACTTTTGCCAAGGCGATTTCGGGTAGAACAGTGAAATTCGCGAACGTCGAGCACCCCATATAATGCATCACGGGCGTGCCATCGCAGGAAAAGCGGCTCGTACCATCAGGCATGACACCTTTACCTTGCGTCTCACGGATCGCAGTGCAGAGGTTAGTCTTGCGCGACAGACAGGATTTGCATTGACGACATTCAGGTGTGTAAAGCGGAATTACGTGATCGCCAGCTTTCAGAGTCGTGACGCCAGACCCAACCTCGACAACGACGCCAGCGCCCTCGTGGCCGAGAATCGCTGGAAATCGCCCCTCGGGATCAGCACCCGAAAGCGTGTAATCATCTGTATGGCAGATGCCGGTCGCCTTTATCTCAACAAGGACTTCCCCGAACTTAGGCCCTTCAAGCTTTACGGTACCAAGTTCGAGCGGCGTTGCGGCCTTCCAAGCTATCGCGGCACCAACATCCATGAGGCATTCTCCAATTTCATTCGTCCGACCCCTAACACGCGCATCCACTCCTCACCAGATTCCTGCAATCACCCTATTCATCGCGTACGGCACGGCTGAGCAGTCTAGCCATCGCCTCGGGAATGGTGATTTCCTTCGCGAGCAGATCGGCGACGGCCTCGGTGACCGGCATCTCACAACCGAGCTGCGCAGCTCGAGCGCGCAGAGCCGGCGCGGTAGACACTCCCTCGATCACCGCACCATCCGCCTCGGTGGCAATTGCCTCGCCACGGCCAAGAGCCAACCCCGCGCGGTAATTCCTGCTTGCGCTTCCGGTCGCGGTCAAAATGAGATCTCCAAGACCAGCAAGTCCCACGACTGTCTCAGCCGAGCCACCGAGAGCATCGGCCAAGCGTGCGATTTCAGCAAGCCCGCGAGTAATTAGAGCAGCACGTGCATTTTCACCAAGGCCAAACCCGATAACGGCACCGGCGGCAATCGCAATGACGTTTTTTGCAGCTCCGCCAAGTGCGGCGCCAACCGGATCGGTGCTGCCATATAGACGCCAGCGCGGTGTCGCTAATTGTTCGATTAGATAACTTCGGAAGGCAGGGTCCCTCGCAGCAAGCACGGCCGCTGCCGGTAGATTGGCCGCTATCTCGTGAGCAAAATTTGGACCGGTCAACACAGCGCAAGGTCGATCCGGAACCAACTCGTCAGCAATTTCTGGTGAAAGACGAAGAGTGTCTCGCTCGACCCCTTTGCAGCACATGACAAGCTTCGTGCCGTGCCCAGGCAGTCGGCTGATTGTTGCACGTAGAAACTGCATCGGGCTGCACAGGAGTGTGATGTCCGCTACCGGAACCACCCCGGTAATGTGGAGATTTTTGGGCAGCAGGATGCCGGGCAAGTGCGGGCTACGTCGGCTAGTACTGATCTCCAGAGCCCGAGCCTCATCTCGGGCGACAAGAACCACGTTCCGGCCCTGCCCGGCGATCACCGCCGCAAGCGCTGTTCCCCAAGCGCCCGCGCCAACGACAGCGATTTCAGAAAGCGAGTTCATCGGCAAGCCTCGTAATTGTCACACTACCATCCGTTTCAGAAAAAGCTGGCGCCGCGGCGCGTAACAGAGTCTCGGCATTCGAACTAAACCCGAAAGGCGCATTGTGAAGCAAAATTCCGCATCCATTGAGCCGAGCGGGATCCACAGGATCGCGCCAGGTGATCTGGAAATCAAGAATATCCGGTATCCGGCGGGCGAGAAGATCGGCATGAAATAATCGTACTGGCGCGCGATGCTTTAATGGATACCAGACGCAGAAAACCCCTGCGGGGAATCGTTGCCGCCCTCGATCCACGGTTGCAGCAATCTTCTCGAACTCATCCGGCTGCTCGAACGGAGGGTCGATGAGAATCAATGCGCGGCGCTCAGGGGGTGGCAAGAGAGCATGCACCGCCTCGTAACCATCCCGACAATGAACCTGAATGCGCGACTCGTGGCGGTAACGCTGCCTCAATGCGGCTGCATCTTCCGGATGGAGTTCGCATAATGCGAGCCGGTCGCCTTCACGCAAGACTGCGCGCGCCAATTCCGGTGAACCGGGGTACCAGCGCGGGCCACAACTGAATGCTCGCACCAACCCTAGATAATCAGCGAGTTCTGCAGCATTTTCTGAAAGCAGGCGGGCAATCCCGGTCCCAGCTTCACACGTACGCCGCGCAGCTTCCGACTCAAGGTCGTACGCGCCTCTTCCCGCGTGGGTATCCAGCACAAACAGCGGCTTTCGTTTGCGAGTAAGCGCACGACACAGTCCAACGAAAACAACGTGCTTAATGCAGTCAGCCCGGCCGCCGGCATGAAAAGCGTGACGATAATTCATTCCGGCCCGGGTGATAACGCCGTTGAACGCGCTGCGCCAGCGCAGGCAGACTCCGATATTCGTTTGGGCCTTATTAAGTTGGCGCACGCACAATAAACATCGCGGACCTATTGACTTTCGTATGCGCTCGATGTAATCATCCCGCATGTCGCTGATGTCCTTTCTCTCGCGGTTCCCTGATGATGACGCTTGCTGGGCGCATCTTGAAGCGGTGCGTTGGCCTGCTGGCGCGGTCTGCCCGAAGTGCGGCAGTATTGGCAAAGCAACGGCGCAAAAGTCGCGGCCGCATTATTGGCAGTGCCGGGCGTGCCGGGCGTTGTTCACCGTCGCTATGGGAACACCACTGGAAGGAACCCATCTGCCGATGCGGACGTGGTTCACGGCGCTTTATCTCGTTGCCGCAAGCAGCAAGGGTATCTCCTCGGTGAAGCTCGGTGAGCATCTAAGCATTGGCCAGAAGACCGCGTGGTTTCTTGGCCAGCGCATCCGCCGGATGATGGATGACCGAGATGGACTTCTGAGCGGAATCGTCGAGGTGGATGAAACCTGCCTTGGCGGCAAGAAGCGGGCGAAAGGACAGGCGAGCAAGCGCGACCATGACGATGATCAGCCCATGGGCCGCTCCGGCTCGCGCAAGAGCATGGCGGTTGTTGCCACCGAACGCGGCGGACGCGCCCGCGCCGCCAAGGGCCGCACCCATAGCGGTCGCACCATTGCGAACTTCGTGTTCAGCAATGTTGACCGCACCGGCACGGTTCTCATCTCCGATGAACTGCCCGCGTACCGCTGGATTGGCCGCAAGTTCCCGGCGCATCTCAAGGTCAATCATTCCAGGGGCGCGTATTCCCGCCGTGATCGGCACGCGCCTGCCACCGCGCATGTGAACACCGCCGAAAGCTTCAATGCGACGCTCAAGCGCGCCTGGGTTGGCGTGTTTCACCGGTTTTCGATCAAGCACACGGATCGTTACCTGCATGAGGCGTCCTTTCGCTGGAACACCCGCAAGCAGGATACCGACGCCCGGCTTGCCAGCCTGTTCAGCGCAACCGCCGGACGCTTGCGCTGGAAGGAACTGGTCGCGTGACGCGCCCGGCTCAGGGGGATCTGATCGTGCGCGGATGGCAGGCGCGACTTTATCCGCCGCAGGCACAAGTGGACAGGCGCAACCAATAGGCCGGATCACTGCGCTTCCTGTGGAACCGCCTGCTGGACCGCGAGAAGGCCGAATACGCGGCGACGGGCAAGTTTATCCGGAAGAAGCAGTTGCAGCCCATCGCCGTGGGCATGAAGCGCGAGGCTGGCCTGGAATGGCTGGCCGATCTGCCTGCCCATGCCGTGCTCGATACCGTGGCACGGCTGGACGGCGCGCTGCGCCGCAGGGTGCAGTTTCGCAAGCAAGGCAAGGACTGCGGGTTTCCGAAGTCCAAGAAAAAATTCGTCAACGAAGCTGGCATCTATTGCGTCGGGCAGGCAACGGAAATCAGCAACCGCGAAGCCACCCTGCCGAAGATCGGGCGCATCCGGCTGCGTGGTGGCGATGTGCCGGAAGGCCGCTTGCTGGCGGCCCGCGTCTGGCGTGATGGCGACCGCTGGCTGATCTCGGCGCAATTCGAGTGCAGCCGCCCGGCGCCGCATAGTCGATCTCGACCAGTCGTTTCCGGGCAGCCAGACCTGCTGCATTGTGCGGCGCGCGGCGCCGGGAGATGAAAAATCTCTCGGCGCGGATGATCGCTTGCTCATGCGGGAATGTCATGGGTCGCGACCGCAACGCGGCGGTCAACCATCATTGGTACGGGGAGGGGAACCCCGGAACCGCGTCCTTATGGGCGCAACGCTGGCGGCGTGGGCCAGACTACGACCGCTCCAGAGTGCTCCACTATGGTCTTGTCGTTGACATCCTCACCGGCAGTCAGGCCGGTGAGGATGTCAAATATCGCATGCCGTGCCTCGCCGTTTTACATGCATGCCGATGCATTCGGCGACTGCCTTGTAAGCGCGCTCCACCAAGTGTAATCAGGGGCGCCTGTGTCGTTGGCGCCTCTCGGGTGGTGGGTCCTTACCGGCCTGCCGAAGCAGGCTACGCGCAGGGCAGACGCAATGGAATCGCGAGTTGCTGCAGTCTTTTTGGCATCCATCCTGCCAACCCCACGTTTTGGGTACGTGGCCTTGATCAAATTGATTCATCAATCCATGGACTGGACATTTAAAGTATGGCCGAACAGGCAGAAGACAACAGTACTATTTTAGGTGAAATTCGGCGTCTTGCACGGACATCTGGTGCAGTAACGGGCATCGCTGCCCGGATTGCCGGTCAGCGTGTGTTCGGCATCGCTACCGACCGGGCACGTCATGCTGAAGATCTGAAAGCAATCATCGGCGGACTCAAAGGGCCGATGATGAAAGTTGCACAGATCCTTACGACCATTCCCGACGCGCTTCCAGACGAATACGCCAGAGAGCTAGCGCAACTGCAGGCCAACGCACCCGCAATGGGGTGGCCTTTTGTACGCAGGCGAATGACGACGGAACTTGGTTCTGACTGGGAAGAGAAATTTCTCGATTTTGGACGCGACGCCGCGGCAGCCGCAAGCCTAGGTCAGGTTCACCGCGCCCGGCTTCTCGATGGGAGGGAGGTTGCTTGCAAGCTGCAGTACCCAGACATGGTCAGCACGGTGGAAGCTGACCTACGACAACTTAAACTGGCAATGGCCGTGTACAAGCGAATAGACAACGCGATTCATCACGATGATATCTATATCGAGCTCGCGACCAGGCTCCGCGAGGAACTCGATTATCAACGCGAAGCAGCACACTTAAGACTGTACAGAGTCATGCTCGCCAACCAACACGACATCGCCACGCCTGCACCAATTCCAGAATTCAGCACTAAACGGCTACTGACAATGAGCTGGCTCGATGGCGTATCGGTACAAAAATGGCTCGCCACAGATCCAGATCAAGAAAGCCGAAACCGCGTCGCTCGCGCGCTATTCCGTGCGTGGTACGTACCATTTTACCGCTATGGGATTATTCACGGTGATCCGCACCTTGGCAATTACCAGATTAGCCCCGGTGGGGGCATCAACCTTCTGGATTTCGGGTCTATTCGCGTGTTTCACTCAAGCTTTGTTGTGGGTGTCATTGAGCTCTTTGAAGCAATCCGTGATGGCAACGACGAGCGGGCACATCATGCCTACACAATCTGGGGATTTACCGACCTTACAAAAGAAAAACTGGACGTGCTTAACCAATGGGCGCGCTTCCTGTACGAGCCACTGATGCAGGATCGCGCACGACGAATTCAAGAAACTAACGATGTTACGTTCGGTCGCAGCATCGCCGAAAAAGTACACGAGGGCTTGAAGCGCACGGGCGGCGTCAGGCCACCACGCGAATTTGTGTTGATGGACCGCTCTGCAATCGGGCTCGGTTCAGTCTTTATGCGTCTCGGCGCCGAACTTAACTGGCAGCGCCTGTTCCAGGAGACGGTCGTGGATTTTGATGCAACCGCGCTCGACATACGACAGCGTGCCGCCATGGAGGCGGCCGGCGTTGCACCTCCTCTTTAGGGCGGTAACGACAATGACGATTCTTTCCCGTGGTCTGCGCTCTGGTTTGCTTGGCCGCGCCTATCGGAAAATCCTGCATACGTGGTACGCCAACGATCTAGCAATCGACCTTCGATTACACGCCAAGCGTGAAGCAATCGAATATATTCTCGCGCATATGCAAACAGCGACAATGCGGCGTGATCGGTTTGACCTACTCCGCTTCGTGTTGGCTCGGGCACCACGCGACGGTCTGATATTAGAGTTCGGCGTGGAAAAAGGTCTTTCGATCACGTGCCTCGGACAGGCAACATCGCGTGACGTACACGGCTTCGACTCATTCCGTGGGCTGCCAGAGGATTGGGCTGGAACGACAGAAATTCGTGGAGCATTTGATCGCAACGGCAAGCTGCCGAAAGTGCCCAAAAACGTCGTCCTTCATGTTGGCTTGTTTGACGCCACACTCCCGGTATTTTTGGCAGCGACCGATAAAAACGCCGCTCTCATCCACGTAGACTGCGATATCTACTCGTCGACCCGAACGATTTTCGAGCTGCTCGGCCCGCGTATTGTTCCTGGAACAGTGATCGTTTTCGATGAATACTTCAATTATCCTGGATGGCGGCAGCATGAATACAAGGCCTTTCAGGAATTCATTGCCCTCTCACGCCATCGCTATACGTATCTCGCATATGCTGGGGAGAAAGGGCACGTAGCAGTGTTGATCGAGTAGCCGTCGACTTAAGCGAAAGTGATGAGCAAAAATTCATTATAGCACAATGCTGACTTGCCTCGTCGGACACTGGCTCCCAGTAACCCAACGCCAAACGGGTAAGCAATGCTGGAACAGGAACAAAAAATACCTTATTCTGACTCGATGTTTCTGAGTTTCCATAGTCTTCGGTTGGACGATTTCCTGTATCAGGTCCGGCCTCTGCTAACGTTGCACAGAAAAATGAGGGCCGCCCATGTGTTGGCATCCGTTCAGGCACATTGATACAGGATGTATTTTGAAGCGGAGGACGATTTGGCCGACAAATTGAATCACATGATCACCGACGAAGAGATTATGGCCGCAGAAAAGATTCTCGGTGTACATTATTCTCCAAGCGAGCGGCCATTAATGGCCTCCACGCTCGCCAAACAAATTGCCCTCGCCTTGGCCCGGCGGTCTCACACGACCGATTTGGATGCCTCACCAGCGACAGTGTTTTCGCCGCGCTTGCCAAGCTTCGTCGTCAGGGATCGTCTCGCCTTGCACATACCTTCGTTGGAGTGGCTACCACCAGAAGACGACGAGGAAATCGCGTTCGCGCCTATTTCTGCCCAGGTTGGCTGGATCAGGAACCATTGGCTCACGGCGCGCCGCTTAACTGAAATTTACTTGAATCGTAGCTCGCAATACGGCGAGTTATTGCGATGCTACGCACGGCTCGATGAGCACGCGCTTGAACGCGCAGATGCACTCGACAGACGTGCGGCGGATGGCACGTTTGCTGGCCCACTACACGGAATTCCCTACGCCTGTAAGGACATCATCGACACGGAAGGTTTGATCACGGATTGGGGCGCCGAACCTTATCGTGGAAGAATCCCACAGCGCAATGCCGTCGTCGTTCAGCGACTTCACGACGCTGGGGCTATCCTGCTCGGCAAGTCTTCTGTAGGTGCACTTGCCCATGGTGATCTCTGGTACGGTGGGCAAACACGAAACCCTTGGAATCCAGCAGAAGGGTCGTCCGGTTCATCCGCCGGGTCCGCAGCCGCGACAGCGGCCGGTCTATGCAGTTTTTCGCTTGGCACTGAAACTTACGGGTCCATCATTCTCCCATCCACGCGTTGCGGTGCGGTTGGATTCCGGCCTACGTTCAGCCGCGTTAGTCGCACCGGCACAATGGCGTTATGCCCTAGTCTTGATAAAATTGGCTTAATCACGCGCACAGCCCACGATGCGGCCCTGATTCTGACAGTAATTAACGGTGGTGACAACGCAGATGTCTCCAGTTGCGACGTACCCTTCTCGGGAAACTGCGGCGCTGATCCGCGCACACTCCGAGTCGGTTATGTCGCGGCTGATTTTGTGGCGGACGGCGCGAGACCCCATGACCGAGCAATACTCGACCAATGCAAGACGCTGGGTGTCTGCCTCATTGAGCGGGAGCGCGCACCGCTACCTTATGAAAGCCTCGTGTCGATTCTGATGGCCGAGGCTGCAGCACATTTCGAGGATCTAACACTTAGTAATCGAGATGACCTTCTGATTTCCCAATCGGCCACTGACTGGCCCAACCAATTCCGGGCAGCGCGCTTTCTTTCAGCAGTGGATCATGTTCAGCTCGACCGGCTACGCCGACAAGCAATGATGGCGATGGATAATCTCTTTCGTGATATCGACGTTCTTGTCGGCCCCTCCCTTGTTGAACCAATGCTATGCGCAACAAATTTTACTGGCCACCCTTGCCTATCCTTGCCTGCATATTTTATCGACCCCAGCGAGCGAAGCGCTCATTCCGCCGCTGCCACGCGCACTGAGCCGGAGTCAGCGGCGCGCAGGGTTCCGCATTCCATCAGCCTCTGGAGCAACTTATTCGACGAAGCACCCATGTTCGCCCTTGCTTCAGCATTAGCCAATCAACTTGGGCTCAATCTTCGGCCGCCAGGTTTTTGAAATTATACGGTCCGCACTGGACTCCATGCACCAGCTGGTTGGGTATTCCTGCCATTAACCTGGTGCAACATTGTCACACGATCCACTAACCGCTTGCGTATTTTGAGGGGGAATCGGATAGCTGGATGCTTGGTTCCGGCATTTACTGAAGCAGCTTTCAGGTATAGTCTGAATCAGGCTGGGAAGGCTGACGGCGCCAGTACACGACCACTCAGCCCGCCCGCGTTGCCGACCTGAACAGCTTTCTGGGTGGCAATCTCCAAACATGGTGATACTTTGCGGTCTTACGACACGTAACAAAAAACGAGGTCAGTGCACCCTTACGCATTGTCGAAACAGTACATGGCTGCTTTAAGCTTTTGCTGAAGCGGAGTCCAACTCATCCGTCATTCGAGACCGATAGCTACCAAGTACGTCGTTCCGACGAGCCACCAACAACAGGATGCTGTATGAGATTTTTGATCACCGGAGGCTGTGGCTTCATCGGCTCGGCGGTTGTAAGGCAACTGATTGCTGAATCGGACCATACGGTCGTAACACTCGATAAGTTGACGTACGCTGCTTCCAAAGACGCCTTGGGTCATTGCCTCCACCACCCTCGCCATACATTGATTCCAACGGATATCCTTGACTTTTCAGCTCTGCAGGCCGTGTTCTCCACACATGAACCGGATGTTGTCATGCACCTAGCGGCAGAGACCCATGTCGATCGCTCAATCGACAGCCCGCGTAATTTCATTGAAACCAACATTATGGGTACGTTTTTGTTGCTGGAAGCTGCCCGAGATTATTGGCAGAAACTGCCGCTTCCGCATCGCTCTACATTCCGGTTTCACCACATTTCTACCGATGAGGTATTTGGTGCTCTGAGCTCTTCCGACCCGCCGTTTACCGAGCTGACGCCCTACGATCCGCGCAGTCCTTATTCCGCGACTAAGGCGTCCGCTGACCATTTGGTTCGTGCCTGGTATCACACGTACGGATTGCCAACACTCGTTTCCAATACCACAAACAACTATGGCCCATGGCAATTTCCGGAAAAGCTGATCCCTTTGACCATAATCAATGCATTGGAAGGTAAAGCGCTGCCGGTTTATGGCAATGGATCACAATCTCGTGATTGGCTGTTCGTCGAGGACCATGCGAAAGCACTTGTTCTGGCCGCTATGCACGGTGCACCAGGTGCCACCTACGCAATCGGGGCGAGACAACCGCGCCGCAATCTCGACGTTGTACAAACGATTTGCCATTTGCTCGATGCAGCGCATCCTGACCCTGACGGGTCGTATGAACGACTTATCCAATTTGTCACGGATCGCCCCGGTCACGATTTTCGGTACGAGATCGATCCATCCTACACTGAAGGCGTGCTTGGTTGGCGCCCGACCCGGGATTTCAGGACGGGACTGGCGGAGACAGTCAAGTGGTATCTTAGTAATCGGCCATGGTGGCAAGAAATTCGGGCACGCCGGTACTCCGGCCAGCGTCTCGGCATCGGCGCTTGACGTAAGAGGCTCCTTTGCGCCATCCGGCGGTGCAACGAGAAAGGAATGACCGGTTGTGATTCGAAAGGGCATAGTTCTTGCTGGCGGTTCGGGAACGCGCTTGCACCCCGTAACTGAGGCTGCATCAAAGCAATTGCTCCCTGTATATGACAAGCCAATGGTGTACTATCCGCTTTCGACGCTGCTATTGGCCGGGATACGCGATATCCTCTTGATCTCAACCCCGGCTGATTTGCCGCAATTCCGTCGGCTTCTTGGTGAAGGTGAGCAATTCGGGATCACCATCTCCTACGCGGAGCAAGCTCGACCAGAGGGGATCGCGCAGGCATTTATTATTGGCGCGAACTGGATTGACGGCCAGCCATGTGCCCTTGCCCTGGGAGATAATTTGATCCATGGCGATCATCTATACGCCATGCTGCTCGCCAGCGCGCAGCGCACCCAGAGTGCTACTGTTTTCGCCTACCAGGTTCGTGACCCAGAACGCTATGGCGTCGTTTTTTTCGACGCTGACGGTCGCGCCGTCGATATCGTCGAAAAACCGATGGCCCCTCCTTCGAACTGGGCGATAACCGGCCTCTATTTTTATGATGAGCGGGTAACTGAGTTCGCCCATGCGATAAAACCCTCCGCCCGTGGGGAGCTTGAAATCACCGACCTCAATCGGCGTTACCTTCGAGAAGACTCGCTAAAGGTCGAGCGGCTCGGGCGTGGCACCGCCTGGCTCGATGCAGGTACTCCCGACTCGTTGTTGCAGGCGGCTACTTTCGTCCAGACGATTCAGACACGGCAAGGCAATCTCGTCGGATGTCCGGAAGAAGTCGCTTACCGGATGGGGTACATCGATTCAGCGACGCTGCGCCGACGTGCCCTCCAGTTGGGCAAGACGGAACTTGGAAGAATCATGGCAGAAATTGCCGATGGGTTACACGACTAGCGATGTCCTGTCCCGACTCATTATTTTGATGGGCAGCGAAGACACACGATGCTGAGCCGACCTACTGTTTCATCGAAACCCAAGCAAGTTTAGGGTACCGTCGTGCAAATAAAACCGCTAGCCATCCCTGATGTCTTGATGATTACCCCAGCCCGTTTTGCAGACAGTCGCGGTTGGTTCAGCGAGACGTGGAATGAAGCGTGCCTTGCCAGAGCGGGTCTTGTGCGCCACTTCGTGCAAGACAACCACTCTTACTCATACAAACCTGGAACGATCCGAGGCTTGCATTGTCAAGTGCATCCGCACGTGCAGGGCAAGCTCGTGCGCTGCGTGCGCGGTGCGATCTGGGACGTTGCCGTCGATGCCAGGCGGGGATCAGCGCACTACGGTCAATTTGCTGCGGCCGAACTGTCGGCAGCAAATGGGGCACAACTCTGGATTCCAGAAGGCTTCTTGCATGGTTTCTGTACCCTCGCATACGATACAGAAGTATTTTACAAGGTAACATCCAGCTATGACCGACTGGCAGAACGAGGCGTTATTTGGAACGACCCTGACCTCGCCATACCTTGGCCGACAACACCTGAGGTGGCCGTCGTCTCCGAAAAGGATGCCATAATGCCCCGGCTCGCCGAGTTGCCTGACTATTTCAGTTTCTGAAATGAGCGACCGTCCTATATTGATCACAGGCTCCACCGGGCAGCTCGGCAATGCGTTAGTGACCTGTGCCGCTGCAGCCGGCCTGCAGTATGCAGCTTCCGACAGATCAATGCTTAATTTCGACAAACCGGCCACAGTCGAGCGCCACTTCTTCCGAACGGAGCCCTCACTCGTGCTCAATGCCGCCGCATGGACCGATGTCAACGCGGCCGAAAACAATATCGAAGCCGCGTATCGTGCCAATCGGAATGGCCCTGCAATCCTTGCTGCGCTATGCGCGCGCGCCATGATTCCGCTGATCCATATCTCAACTGACTATGTTTTTGATGGCGCAAAAGGAGTCCCTTACATCGAGACAGACACGGTGGCGCCACTTGGTATATACGGAGCAAGCAAAGAGGCAGGGGAACGCGCAGTACTCCAATCCGATGCACGCGCCATCGTTATCCGCACGGCCTGGCTGTTCTCTGCCGGCCACAGGAATTTTGCCCGTACGATGATCCAGGCAGCACGAAACAAGCCCCAACTGAGTATCGTCGCCGACCAGCGTGGCACACCAACCGCTGCTATCGACCTGGCAACTGCCGTTCTGCACATCGTCGACATGCTGCGGCGGCGTGGCTGGCGTGACTCAGACCGCGGAATCTTTCACATCGCCAACCGAGGCGATGCAACTTGGTTTGAATTTGCCGAGCAGATCTTCAACGTGGCGGAAGCGCGTGGCGAAGCAAGGCCAAAACTCCTTCCGATTACATCCGCCGATTGGCCGACTCCAGCGCGGCGCCCAGCTGACTCGCGTCTTGATTGCACGAAGCTGCGACAACACTTTGGAATAGACTTGCCCAACTGGCGCGATGCTACGCGACGGGTAATCACGGACATGCTTGCCACCTCCGACAGCCACGTCTCTCCGTAAGAAATGATCGTCTACGACCTTTCCAAGCATCTCTGTGTCTTGCAAACAGAGCTTTGCCGTCTTGACAGGAAAACGTCGTGCAGCCTGTAACAAAGTGGCTATCACGGCACCGAATAATGAGCGTACTTGGGAAGAAGCCTCTTTGGTTTCGATAACGCATCGCGCCGGAACGGATCACCAAGTTCCTTCGTAACCAACATCTCTAAAACCGTCGTCTTGCCATCGCGTTGGGCACGACACGCCTCGGCCAGTGCATCACTAACATCTGAAAGGTCTTTGATTACATGACCTTCGGCACCCATAGACCGCGCGATTTCAGCAAAGCTTGGATTCTTAAGATCGGTTCCAACAAATCTGCGATTGTAGAAGTCAACCTGATTTTTTTTCTCAGCCCCCCACTGGCCGTTATTGAAAACAACAGCTGTGACTGGGATGTTTTCACGAAGAGCGGTAAGTATCTCTCCAAAACTCATGGTCCAGGCGCCGTCTCCGACGTACGCGACGACCGGCCGCTCAGGAGCCGAAACCTTAGCTCCAATCGCGACAGGAAACGCATAGCCACAATTACCAAAGCTCATTGCCGCTAGCATACTGCGCGGCCGCTCGAAGCGCAGATAGCTGTTTGATACCGAACAAATATTACCGATGTCTGTTGAAACAATAACATCACGCGGAAGCGCTTCTTCCATCGCGCGGAGCATCTGCCGTGGGTGCATGCCGACGCCCTCCTCACCAACCTCACGACTGAATGGGTCGGTCTCACATGTCCATCGGCGAAGCTCCTCTTCCCACTCGACTTTTTCATTTTGAATCATCGCGAACCGTTCTTGACGTGACGCATCCCCTGCAAGCATTTGATTAGCCAATGCTTCAGCAATTGCCTCCGCCACCTCACGCGCATCGCCGCATAGTCCAACCTCTATTTTCTTGACTAAACCAAGCATGCCAGAGTCTGCATCGACCTGAATGATCTTCGCATGCCGCGGCCAATAGTCCAGACCGTGCTGAGGTAATGTCCCGAACGGACCGAGCCGGGTACCCAGTGCCAGAACGACGTCGGCCCGTGCAATCAGCCTCATCGCCGCCTTTGAACCCTGATAGCCCAGCGGCCCGACCCAAAGCGGATGACTAGCTGGAAAGCTGTCGTTATGGAGATAGCTCGTCGTAACCGGCGCGCCAATCCGTTCGGCTAACGCTACGCACGTCTCGACGCCGTCTGCGGAAATAACACCACCTCCCGCGATGATCACAGGGAATTTGGCACTCGCGAGCAATTCAGCTGCAGTAGCTAGACTGGCACGCCCACCGCTCCCCCGCTCAATCTGATTTGGCTGCGGAATTTCATAATCTTCAACAGCGTAAAAATAATCGCGTGGAATATTGAGTTGAGCCGGCCCGAAATGAAGCAGCGCCCGGTCAAAGCAGCGAGCCGTTATTTCGGCTATACGGCGCGGATTGTTCACGTGCCCCTGATATTTTGTGATCTTCGAAAAAATCGGAAGCTGGTCAGTCTCCTGAAATCCCCCTAACCCTGTCAACATCGTCCCCGCCTCGGGAGTAATCGCAATAACGGGGCTATGCGCCCAGTAGGCCGCCGCAATTCCGGTTGTAAAATTTGTGATTCCAGGGCCATTCTGGGCAACACAGATGCCGTGTCTTCCGGAAATCCTCGCATACCCATCTGCCATGTGCGCCGCTCCCTGCTCGTGGACCGTAGGAACAAAACGAATTCCCGCCGCCGGAAACAAGTCGAGCGGATCCATAAAAGCCGAACCGACGATTCCGAACACGACTTTAACATTGTGCGCTACAAGCGTTTCCACGAACGCTTCACTTGCCGTCATTTCCGTCATCCTGCCGTCTCCTCTCCAATATATTCCAATTCACCCTGAGCGTGCCCACGCTCCCAAAAACGCGTCACCAACGAAAGAGCAAGCCACCACGAAGCGTCCATCGCCATCCGCTGGACACGCTGCCACCCTTGTACCGGCATACTCGACCGATTTCGGATCAACTCTGTCCCTGCAAGGATATTGAGACTGCCTCACGAGCGGAATCTCATCGTCATCCTTTCCGCCCGTAATGCACTGGTTTACCCGATATGATCGCGTTCGTTCTTTCATGTTAGACTGGAAACCTTTTCGTGAGATTAGCAACTTATGCTTCCCGACGAATCCTGCCAGAATGATCTATCCGATCTTCCTTCACTCCGTGCGTCTTTATATTGAAGGGGGAAGGAAAGGTGCAATAGACAACGTATTCCTCCGGCATGGTCGAGCCACGCAGCTTGACAGCCACTGAGCGTGCTACCGCCTCCAGCTTTTTCGCCTGCCCGCTGTGGTCTCTGCTGGCGCGGGGGCTTATTTCCATCCCTGCGCAGACCGTCACAACCCGACAGCAACATCATTCGTCGTGCGATCCTAATGGGTCGCGATAATCGCCACCCCACGCCCCAAAAGAACCCCAGATCTTCGATGACTTGACAGAGCGTCGCGCTTGGCAATTCAAGACCGACAACGGGGGCCAACCCCACCCGGCCGCTTTTCCCGACACGATCTTCGAGTAACGCTAAGAACCGTTTGAACACCTTTCGGCTCGCGCCTCGCTCTCCAGTATCCACCGCCGTCGACGTCTCTTCTCGTACTGCAGTACTCGCGCCCTCTTCCCTTTACCCGTGGAACAATCTTTGGGTGCACCAAGCGCGATTAGCTGGCGAGGCGTTCCTATCACGAAGCCGTCACCATCATTACTATCAGTTTAACAAGTTAATCAATGAGGTGCTGTGCTGATGTTGTCAAGCACATTCCAAAACCTACTATTTCCGCATCAAAGCAGTACGCGGCGCTCGTGCCCTGCATAGGATTACATGATCTTCCTGAAGAAAAAATAGGGCGGGCTGGTCAAGACGACAAGCGCTCTCGATGATGACATTTCGGCGAACACGCTGTGTTGGGTGCTCTGATATCTCGCCTTGCACCGTCCAATCTAAACTTTGGTTTTCGCCCGGACATCCCGAGCTCGCACGGTGCAATCGTACCCGAACCTCGCAATCTTCACTTGCCGCCGGGAGAGGGGGGAAGAGAAACGTCAATGTTATGGTAATGGATTGTCGTCGAATCGGCACAGCACGGCGCAGGCCAGCCGTCAAAGAACTGACACTTTCCACAGAAATCCGGAAGCGGTAATCTGTCACGATTATGACGGACATTATGCCACTTTAAGGTGCTTACTTCGAGGGACAGAACCTCGTGAAAAACGGCATCGCAACCGTACTCAACCTCACCTCGAACATGTCTCGTTGCGTGCAGAAAAGTCGGAGCGCCGCCATTGATATTCTGGATCCTCCGCAAAATCTATGTTAACGCAACGTTAACACGTCAAGACAATCCGACCAGCCTACTGATCGGATCCCATACGAATGCCGTACGCCGCGTTTCGACCCCGCCGACAAAAATCGTGTCATCAGCGGCGAGCCTTCCGCCAAGCCTGGCATAGAACCAGCGGGAAGGATTGGCTGACAGCACCCAGACCGCAAGTGATTTCGTGCCTTTTGCGGCCAAATCACCGGCGGCAGCTTGAACCAGCAGGCGGCCGTACCCACGATTGCAGTAGTCGTCGAGCAGATAAAGCGTTTCGATCTCGCTGTCCGCAAGCGGGGTCTGAGTACGGCGCGCCGTGATGAAGCCGACAACACGTCGTCCGGCGTCAGCTATTTCGATGTGTTCCGGCAAGGAATCAACAGCGACATGGACCACCCCACCGGACCGGATCGCCCGTCTGTAGAAGCCAGTCAGCCTGTCAACCGACAAGCCGGTAAGGACATGGTCTGGCACCATGCCAGGATATGTCGTCCGCCAGCTGGCCACGTGCACGTCGGCAATACCTTGGGCGTCGTCGGGCATCGCCCGGCGAAGTACAATCATTGCTTCCGCTCCATTCGGCAGCAAAAGAATCCATCCGTGTTATTACGTGCGGGGGTCAGCCGCAACGCATCTCCGTCTAGATTGCCGGTCTGCATCTCCCCGATTTTTGCTAGTTGAAAATCGGGGTGGCGTTCCAAAAATGCCAAAATCTGTTCCTCGCCCTCCTCGGCCAATAGCGAACAAGTGGCGTATATAAGCGCCCCACTTGGCCTGACTAAGCGTTGTGCTGAATCAAGAATTGATGCCTGCTTCGCCACGAGTTCCACAAGATCCTCTGTGGTGAGCCGCAGCCTCGCGTCTGGATTCCGCCGCCACGTGCCGGTTCCAGTGCAGGGTGCATCGACGAGAACAATGTCGCATTTCTTCTCCTGGCGCTTTAACCATTTGTCTCCCGTTACCAGCAGATGCCTCTCGACATTGTGAACATTTGCACGACGCAATCTCTTGATTGCCCCATTCAATCGATGTTCCGAAACGTCGCACGCGGCAATCCGGCCATGATTATTCATAGTCATCGCAAGAGCCAAAGTCTTACCGCCGGCGCCGGCACAATAGTCAATAACACGCATCCCTGGCTTCGCACCGGCTAGCAGTGCTACGAGTTGACTACCTTCATCCTGAATTTCAAACCAACCATCGTGAAACAGGCGCGACTGGCTAACATTCTGCCGCCCGAAAAGTCTTAATCCCCAAGGACTTAATTCGGTCGGCTCAACGTCGAATCCTTCTTCCCTCAAGGCAGAGAGGGTCGCCGCGCGCGTTGTTTTCAATACATTAACTCGAAGATCTGTAGGCGCTGGTTGCATCAGTGCAACGCACTCGTCGTCAAGTCTGTCACCAAAACGTGCCCGTAAAAGAGGCTCCACAAAATCAGGGATTTCTAGCCGTACGTTGTCGTTCATCGTTGGATGATTCAGTGTATGCCGGTCGAGTCGTGCCAATGCCCGACGTTCATCATCTTCAAGTGCAGGCGGTC
>JAJZCS010000187.1 GCA_021829055.1 Pseudomonadota bacterium | reverse complement strand
ATGTCCCGTTTGCTCAGCGCACCATGAGGATCAGGTGCCTCGGGCATGCCTCCCAACGAGCCATGGAAGCGCACCAGCGCCGCCCCGTACACGGACGCAAAGAACACCACCGCCTCGGCACACGCGAGGAGCGCAATCGAAACGTAGACGTAGTGCCCAAAGACTCGGATCCGCAAGGCGTCCTCACTACTTTAATTTTGACGAAACCACCGAGAGTCCCGGGACACCGCACATCGTGCGTCCCGCAACCACCCCTAGCCTTAACGCCGGGATTTTAGCGACAAATGTAAAATAAATCCGTGACCGCCGCGTGCTCAGGGTCACACTCGGAGAATGCCGCTGGCGTCACCAATAGCAGACGGGAATCCCACCCCGCTGCACCGTACCGGCGCTACTTAAACCTCGCCGAAGTTAAAATAGACGCTCGGCGTTCCCGTGAAACCAAGCCTTCTGCGCGCTCAACGCTTCGAACAAAACTCACCAGGATGAGGTAGTCAATAAAAAATTGGATTCCTTAAATATTACGGCCACATAATTGCGAAACTTATCACTGTACCGACCGTCTTTTTTCGCTATTTAAGCTTTCTGTATAGAGTGATTTACATGAATCCGCAGACAATCCGACGCGGGAAGCCGCTCGGACCTACCCTTAACTCCCCCAAGACATCGGAACATCATCGCTCTGACCAGCCAATCGCTTTCCATCATTACATCGCCGGGTCTGCGTCTTTGACTGACTTTGCCATGTGGTGCACCGGAAAACTCACCCACACCCGACATTTTCCCTGCAGCACCCCGACGTGATTCACATTTGGGATTAGAACCTTGAACCCATAGAATCTGCACGTGAAATCACAGCCAAACGAGATTCTTCAAGTCTTTGCAAGAGCCTGTCCCACATGCGAACAAATCCGAAGCCGTATATGAAATCCCACTTCCAACCTTTTTACCTCAAAGCGATCGCAATAGTCTTTGCCCTCGCTCCTGGAATAGTCTTCTCACAAACGGCGAGCTCCCCAACTACCGAGCCACTGATTCAGTCTTCAAACTTAGTATACGCTGGAGCATTTCGTCTACCCGAAGGAACAACGAACCAAACCAGCTTTCAGTACGCCGGCGATGGATTAGCGTATAACCCGGTAGATAACTCCCTATTTATTACCGGGCACACCTGGTACCAGGAAACTGCAGAAATCTCTATTCCTAACATTGTTAATAGCACAAACATAGACGCACTCGCAACAGCCACTATCATTCAACCACTGACAGATGCTCTTGATGGCGAACGCAATTCTGTCAATCCAACAGATCCCAACGCCAAAGACATCGGCGGGTACTTGGTATACAACGGCAAATTAATTATTAGTGTATTTTCCTACTATGATGGGAACGGAACACAGTCCACCTCGCACTTTGTGCGCCCACTGAACTTATCCACTGCAGGACAGCTTACAGGACCGTTTCGCGTAGGAACCCAGTACCCTGGCTTCGTCAGCGGATATATGACTCTTATCCCTCCCGAGTGGCAAACATTACTTGGCGGACCCGCACTCACCGGAAACTGCTGCCTCAACATCATCTCGTTTCAGTCAAGCGGGCCCGCCGTCTCCGTCTTTGATCCATCTCAGCTGACAGGTGGCGCCACGGTCGCCGCCACCCCGCTGGTGGGATACCCCTACTCAAATCCACTCGCAACGTGGGGAACCCAAAACAATCTCTTTAATGGCTCCACCCAAATTACGGGAGTCGTGTTTCCTGAGGGAACGCGCTCCGTGCTATTCTTCGGCCGGCAGGGCACTGGCCCCTTCTGCTACGGGATTGGATCGCCCACCTCCCCGCCTCCACAAGGGGAATGCTACGATCCTGCCAATTCAAGCAAAGGCGATCACGCATACCCATACGTGTACCAAGTATGGGCATATGATGCCGACGATCTCCTCAAGGTAAAGCAGGGACTCGAACCCGAATATGCCGTCAAGCCCTACGCTGTATGGACTCTACCTCTTCCTTTCAGCAACGCCTCAGGCCAAAATACGATCTCCGGCGCAGCATATAACCCATCTACGAACCAAATTTTTATTACCCAAGACTGCGTCGACACCTCCTGCGGCCCGGTAATCGATGTATTAAAAATAACCGGAATTTCGGCAGGTTCGAAAGTGCCATCCCCCCCAACTAATGTTCAGGTTCAGTGACGAACCATTAAACCCAAAACCGGTTATGGAACCATCCTCGGAAATTCACGGCAGGCACAACATACGCACAATGCTTCTCGGGGATATACTCCTGTTCGGCATCACGCCCAACATTACACTCAAACCACGAAGACGCAGCCGATAGGGAAGCATCCTGACCATTTTGCATACCCTATCTTCCATATCAGTGCGTACTTCTCGTGCCGCGGTGTCGCGATGTCCCGTTTGCTCAGCAGCCACAAACCGTCCATATAAACACGCAAGAAGACCAACCGCCTTCTGGTATTCAGAGAAGTTTTTTTTCACGCCTCCGCTCTCAATCTGAATTGCCAGTAACTCCGCAACATCATTCTCAACATCCCTGCCGAGTAATCGCTGCATGTTAGTTCTAACAATGCGGCAATGCACAAGTCGCTGCTCATTCACCTTTGCACGACTCACTCCCCCGACGCCAATGTCATATTTCACAAGAATTTCTTTGAGACTAATTATGTTCCCGATCTCTAGTAGACGCGACCAAAGCTCAAAATCCTCCGCGAATCGATAGTCCTCCGAATATCCTCCGATCCCAATAACAGCTGCTCGTCTGTATACAACCGCGCTATGCGCCACCGGCGTCTTAAACAGTGACAGCCATCTCGCTCCAGCTGCGGAAACTGGATACTTCCAGACTTCTCCTGATGGGCTCCCGTGTTTCACAATCTGAAGCGCCGCACCCACAGCCACTAAATTCGGCTCTCTAGACAGGACGGCGAACTGTCGTTCAAGACGTGTTGGCATTGATTCATCATCCGCGTCTTGACGTGCAATCAAATCGCCTCGCGCCAACTCAATCCCTAAATTGAGCGCCGCCACAAGACCGCCATTCTCTTTCAACTCTATGATCCGTATTCGTGGATCACGAAATTTCCTCGCGATCTCAACGCTTCCATCCTGCGACCCGTCATCAATTACGAGAAGCTCGAATTCCCGGAAGGTCTGACGCAAGATGCTCTGAATTGCCGGCCCCACAGTATCTCGTGCGTTGTAGACGGGCAACAGCACAGAAAGCATAGGCCTAGTCTTGCTCACAATCGCCCTCACTAACGACGCTCCCCTCAAAGCTAAAAAAAATTAACATTCTTAAGCCCATTTGTCTGCAGTCAGATATCAGACCATTGAATAAACTGATACCAGAGAAATGCTTGTCCGATTCTTGGGGGACCGATATCATTTTTGCGGCCAATCTTGCCTCAGAAAGATTAAGTTTGTGCATTCCGAATATTATTCCTCGCAAATCTTTATGAACGCACTCTTGAACCCATCTCACTCACTCCAAATCCTGCTTAGCCTGGAGCTTCAATGTTTCGCCTGCGAAAAAATTTAAAGCAAAATTCGTACGCCGTACGCTCCATTAGCTCGGCCTATCCCCATCTTTCGCGTGAAGCAATTATTGATTCCCTTTCATACGGAACGTTTGTCAGCCTAGAACACAAAATTCTCTATATGGAGACCCCGAAGGCAGCCTGCACCACAATTAAACATATACTTCGAGATCTAAGCCGCGCACCACCACTCAAATATGAAATCGGGCCCCTTCACGAATCTCGGCGCGACATGTTTATTCATGTTCGCACCAACGTGCCGACACCGTCGCTTATTGACTTGGACAACGACGCACAAGAGCTTGCCCTTACCGATTCGACTTTTTTTAGATTTTGCATTGTCCGAAATCCCTACTCACGAGTGATCTCGGCTTGGAGAAATAAAGTCATACAGTGCGAACCCGGGTATGAATTGCTTTACGAGCGTCTCACCGGGGCCCCCCCTCCTCTCGAAGATAAGCCAACCCCATCGTTCAGCGCCTTTCTTGAATTTCTCGAAACTGAGCAGAACCTTGACGCGTGCAATCCACATTGGCAACGGCAAACCACACACGTACTTTATTCGGCTATTCCCTATAATCATGTGGGAAAACTTGAGCGCCTATCGGAAACCCTTTCAAAACTTCGCTCACACTTAGGAACAAACGCATCTCTAAATCTGCCCAACAAGAACCGCTCCGCAGGCGATGTTCGCTGCGATTTTCTCACTCAATCAGCGGCTGAACGAATATACGGTATGTATGAAATTGACTTTACCACTTTTGGGTACTCGCCAGACTCATGGCGTACGTATGCATTGACTAATGAAGAAAAACATACAGCAGTACCAGAGACCAAGTTTCTTGACGAATTAATTGAACGTAATCTGATCATCTCGTACCTGTACCAACAATGCGAATCTAACTACCGATATTCTGCTCGTCGATTACAAGATTTTATGAAATCTCTCCTATCCCCCCGATGACCTTCATCTTTAACCATGAATTGCTCACTCGCCTAGTACGGCGACACGTTATTTACGAAACATAATGTCGACGCAGCTTCCGATCCGCGTCTTTGCGCGTGAACGTCCACTCGATGCCGCATTGGGCGGCGTTGCGTCGTCTC
>JAJZCS010000186.1 GCA_021829055.1 Pseudomonadota bacterium | reverse complement strand
TTCGGCGAGGAACTGCGGCCGGCTTTCGAGGCCGTGCATCCCAACCTGACCCTGCCCAAGGACAGCGTCTACTGGTTTGCCGACCAGGATGTGCATCAGGACCCGGGCGAAGCGCCAGAGGGCATGATCAATCTACAGCGCGTCAGTGCTCGCATGCCGGTCTTCAATCCGCCGACCTCGCAGTATATCTATAGCAAGGATGGCTTGTTCTACGTCTATACCTCGGGCACCACGGGCATGCCCAAAGCCGCTGTTTTTACGCATGGCCGCTGGATGAAGGCTTACGGCGCCTTTGGATTGGGCTCGGCCCGCCTCGGTCCGCAGGACGTCCTTTACATCACCCTGCCCCTCTACCATGCCACCGCCATGGTGGTCTGCTGGGGTTCCTGCATCGCAGGTGCCGCCGGCATCGCCCTGCGCCGCAAGTTTTCGGCGCGAGAGTTCTGGAATGACATCCGCTTTTTCAAGGCGACGGCCTTCGGTTATGTCGGTGAGCTCTGTCGCTATCTGATGGAATCTCCAGCCGATGAACGTGACCGCGAACATCGGGTGCGCAAGATCATCGGTAATGGCTTGCGCCCGGGCATCTGGATGCCTTTCAAGCAGCGTTTCGGCATCGAGGAAGTGCTCGAACTCTACGCCTCGAGCGAAGGCAACGTCGGTTTCACCAACATCTTCAACTTTGACAACACGGTCGGCTTCTCTCCCCTGCCCTATTCGCTCGTCGCTTATGACAAGGAAGCCGATCAGCCCGCGCGCGGTCGCGACGGCTTCATGAAGAAGGTCAAACGCGGCGAAGTCGGTCTGCTCATCGCCGAGATCACCGACAAGATGCCCTTTGACGGTTATACCGAGTCGGCCAAGAATGAGGCCTGCATCCTGCACGACGTCTTCGTCAAAGGCGATCGCTACTTCAATACCGGTGACCTCCTGCGCGACATCGGCTTCCGCCATGCGCAGTTTGTCGATCGCACCGGCGATACCTTTCGCTGGAAAGGCGAGAATGTCTCGACGACGGAAGTCGAAAACATCATGGGTATTTTCGGTCAACTCGTCGACGCCGTCGTTTATGGCGTCGAAATCCCCGGCACCAATGGGCGCGCTGGCATGGCGGCCATCACACCACGCACCGAAGTCAAGGACATCGACTTCCATATGCTCTATGAGTACCTGCGCAAAGAGCTTCCTCCCTACGCACTGCCGGTCTTCATTCGCATCCTGCAGCAACTCGAGACGACAGGAACCTTCAAGTATCAGAAGACCAATCTGAAGAAAGAAGGCTTCGATCCCGGGCAAGTGCAGCAAGACCCTTTGTTCGTCTGTCTACCGGGGACCCATACCTACGTTCCGCTGACGGTCGAGATCTATAACAACATTCTCGATGGCCATTATCGGTTCTGAGACCCAGGATGGCCTGAGGCTTCCATCCTCAGGTCATCCTCAGGCCTCCCTGTGGATAACTCTGTGGACGAATTTTCGACAGTGGCATAAAAGTCGCGTGAAGATCCGGCATAGGATCAATCTTAAATCAAAATTAAAGATAAAAAACAATAAATATCAGATAGTTAAAACAAGAACTCAAGAGTTGTCATGAAACATGACGGTCAACTTGCTTCGTTGCGCCCCATCTCAGTGCTGTGCAGAATGCTGGCTCTTTGGTGCAGGTATGCGCTAAAAACGGCCAGACGAGCGTCGGATTGCTGTTCCAGACGGACTCATCATAGAGATTGGGCAGTCTTCCGTATTCCTGCAAGATACCCTGCCGCAACTCATCTCGAACAACGACCGTGGGCACAGCTGCCCTTGCGCAGCTTGGGGATGCGCAGCTCCACGGTACCAGCTCGCGTCTCCCAATCTCTGCCGCGGTAGCCGTTGCGCTGGACCTGGCGTTCTCCAGGCTTGCGCTCCCCATGAGCAGCCCCCGTCAGCCCTTCGACTTCCAGTTCCATCAGCCGGTGCGCGGAAAAGCAGATCATGTCATCGGTCATCGTCGTCATCCTCTGTGTCGTTTAGTGTGCAAACCAAACTCTACCGAAGATGCGCGATGACCAGCTACTCCCTTCTGTTACACCACTTCCTGGGACACGATCTCAATGGTGACCTGGATCGTGATCTGCCTCTTCACTGTGACTGCTAGAGATGTGAGCCGCAACACGCGCTCGGTGGGCTTATATTCGAGCGCAACGCCCCAGAGCTCACTCTTCCCCGGTGGTTCACAGCAATCGATGTTTCTTTGGTGCTTAAATCCAGATTGTTGTGCTTTATTGGCCATAAACCGCGATTTCAACACAAAATAATGGAGTTAATACATTGAGTGAGTTCTCAGATAATTCTATAATATTGTGAGTTGAGCGGCTAAAACAGGGGTAAGGCGCGCTATGTTGGATTTAAGTTTCAGCAGGCCGGATGAGGTCGTCAAGCGGCTGTGTGAGCGTCTGCGTACGGAGCGGCTGGCACAGCAGATGACACAGGCGGATGTGGCCGGTCGTGCCGGCATCGGCACCAATACCGTATCCAATCTGGAGGCCGGGCGTAATGTCGGCTTTGAGAACCTGGTCCGTGTCGCAATGGTGCTTGGTCGGACCCAAGAGCTCAATGCGCTGTTTCTACCTAAACTGGAAACCCTGGACGATATTCGTCGCTATGAAGAGAGCGCGATACGCCAGCGCATCAAGAGGAAGTCCGGCCATGCCTGAGCAAGTGAAAGTCTACTATGAGGGCTGGGGTGAGCGCTGGCTATGGGGCACGTTGATGTCAACCACCACCCTCGGCGGCCGCCCCCAGATCCTGTTTGAGTACAGCCAAGAGGCCCGAGTCCACGGCCTAGAGCTTTCATCCTATACCCTGCCTTTACACGGCCCGCAACTACGCCGGGATTTTCCGCATCACCAGTTAGGCCTGCCTGGGCCGGTCTATGATGCGTTACCTGACGGCTGGGGTATGCTGTTGATGGATAGGCTATTTCGGCAGCGCGGACTCATCACGGCACGCATCGGTCCCTTGGAGCGACTGGCATATATCGGTAGCCATACTATGGGGGCCCTATCATTCGAGCCCATAGCACCCGCGGGTGAAGCTTTACAGCAGCACATCGCTCTCGATCAGTTGGCCGCTGATGTGCAGAAAGTGCAGCAAGGTGCCGATGGGGAGTTTTTGCAGCGATTGCTACAGATGGGCGGCTCGCCGCAAGGCGCCAGACCCAAGGCACTTATCTATCGCGATCCACACACCGGCACATTAACCACCGCCGCCACTCCAGGCTTCGAAGCCTGGCTGGTGAAATTCCCGGCCAAGGATGAGCATGCCGAGGTATGTGCTATCGAAAGAGTCTATGCCGAATGCTTGCGGCTGTGCGGCATTCAGACGCCGAATACTGAATATTTCTCGCTGCCCAACGGGCAGGCAGCCTTTGCCAGCCAACGCTTTGACCGCCAAGATGACCTGCGCATCCCCATGCAGAGTCTCGCCTCTTTTACTGGTGCCGACTATCGGGCTCCAGGCGCATTGGACTATGTTAATTTTTTGCGCGCGACCCGACTGTGCACCAATGACGTGCGCGAGATGGCCTACGCCTTCGAGCGTGCTGTCTTCAATGTCGTCTTCAATAACCGGGACGACCATCCCAAGAACTTCGCCTACCTGATGTCGCCTGCAGGTCAGTGGAAACTGGCTCCAGCCTATGATGTGACCTTCAGCGAGGGGCCAGGAGGCTACCACCAGATGGATGTGATGGGTCAGGCCTTGGCGGTCGATCGCGCCGCGCTGCTACGACTTGCCGAGGAAGCTGAAGTCCCTGTGCAAAATGCCAACCACACCATTGAGGCCATCAGCGAGGTGGCCAGTCAGTTCACGGCCATCGCTGACCGACTGCTTGCGCAGGCGATTAGCCCTTCGACGCTACGCATGATCCAGGGGCGTATGAGCCAAAATCTGGCGTTGCTGCGCTAGCTGCATATTCCGCGCGATCGTGAACACTTTGCCCTGATTTCCGAAATCGGTGTTCACGATGACGTTTTCGTGAAACTCATCACCGTGCGACTGACATCGCCTCTTCATTCCATCGGCAAGCGGTCGAGCTGAAACTTCTTTCTCAGCTCTGAGGTCCGTGGTGTTTTCACGGTAACGTGGCATTCACGATAACCCGCCCAGTCGCCGGAAAGGTCATGATCGCGGTGGCGCGCATCCAACGGCTGATCGGTCGCCCAAGCGAGCAACACCGGCTTGAGCGCGTCATCAAGCGTGGCGCGGTGCTGGCCCTTGGCCTCACGTTTGTAATCGTGCTTGAATGCGGAGGATCGGTCAATCGTCCGCATTCAAATCCGCCATCAGGTCATCCATGCTGGCGAACTTTTTGCCCTTGCCCGCTTCCAGCTCGGCAATAGCCTTCTTCGTGGTGGCGTTGGGCACCTTCACATCAAAGGGCAAACGGTGTTCATCGGCGATGCGCAGCATCAGCAGGCGGATGGCATCGGAAATCGACAGCCCCATCGCTTCGAGCGCGCTGGTGGCGCGCTCCTTGGTGTACGTGTCGATGCGGGCGCGGACGTAGGTATCGCGCGGTAGTGCTCGTGGTTCAAACGCTTATGTTGTAGTCCCATTGAGACTACAAAGCTAAAGTGGACCCGTCAGTCAAGACAGTTTTTCACCGAGTTTAAGCTGTCTTCACGACTTCATGCGCAGCGGAATGGCGCTGCCCCACTGTCGGCGACAGC
>JAJZCS010000185.1 GCA_021829055.1 Pseudomonadota bacterium | reverse complement strand
TACCTGTCGGAACTTCTGCCGATCAAACCCGATGCGTCGGCAATGCCTACGTCGGATTTGGAATATAGCGATCGCACCGCATGGGTTGCGCCCCGTTTGCACGCTATCTGTTTCACCGGATACGGCCTATCGGCTCGCACGCTTCCGGCGGCGCGGGCGAAAATCTTCGATACCACTGAATTTTACAGTGCCGATTAGACTGTAAATCGCTGCCGCACGCTCGCCGCCATCGTCGGATCCGGCGAATAACCAGTTCTGAGCCGTCATGATCAATGCGCAGGTCCTTAGACTCCAAGCACCCACCCGCTCGTCAAAGGAATCGCTGAGAGCTTTGTGCCATACCCGAAGAATTACAATTTTCCAATGAACGCCAATGCTTGCGTGATATACCCAACGACCTTCGCAGCGATGCCCACGTCAGAAATGATAGCCTTCATTCTCTTCTGGTCCGCTTGTAGTCCGCTTATGCGCGTCTGCAGCGCCTGAACGGCATTTGTAAAAGATACGTCATCAGAAGCATTTTGCGCGTGCAGAAGTTCCGACAGGTATGAATCCAGATTATTATATTCATGAGTAAGCTTGATTGCCTTCAACGTGTCACCTGTCGATTGAATTTGCTGTGTTAAAAGATTCTCCGCGTCGCGAATTGCATTAATTGCATTGGTTACAGACGTCTGCTGATTAAGCGTTGGCATGGCAACCTATCCTCCCCGCTATCGCCGCGGTCACTTCGACGCATTGAACAATGCAGAAGCTCGTTTTGCTCTGCTCACCAAATCTGAAATCTCCGGGATAGCACCTCCATTAGTAGAACGAGCCAGGGCAGCATTCGCAGAAACGATTCCGTCCAACATTTTATTGAGCCGAACAATATTAGGTACCGCAATTACCGTTGATTGCAACGCCCGCCGCGCAAATACAACATCCAGAAAGCTTTCCGGGCCAAACTGGTCGCGCGCGGAACGCAGCGCGCTATTAAAGTCGTCACTCAGGCCATCCTCCTTGCTAATGAGGCCGGCGGCGTCGCCTTTGTTTTCCAGCTTTAGATCGCAGACGATCTCGGAAAGTGGCCCTTGCATAGCCACAGCTGCGGCTTTCACATCCTGATAGTTCGCATGATCTAGAATCATGGTCGCGAGCGTGACTACGGCTGTGTTCAATGCTGCCGCACCGATCCCCACGGCAGCCGGGAACTTCTCTTGCTTCGCGAGACTTTTGATATTGCCAGCGAGCGTCGTCGCGCTGCTATTAAGGGATGTGTCAGAGGTACCGTTCGTGAGCGTCTGTATCGCGTCCGCATAAAGGGTTATCGCAGACAGCAGATCCTGCCGGATCTTGAGCTCTTTGTCTGTTAATTCCTTGTGCACACACGTAGTGGCAGTGAGATCGAGAGCGACGGTCGGCTCATATTTATTTGTAGTCCGATCTAGCGTAGCGGTCGCGAAATTGAATGCCGTTACATAGAAGTCTCGAATGCACTCTGCAGCTCGAACTTGATTCAACAGGCCCAGTTCGGCACTGCTAGCTGAATGAACGGCTTGGTCAAATTTGGCCGCCGTATTCTGCATCTGAGTAAGGCCAGCGCATGCAGACAAGACCGCGGTAACGCAAAGAAGACTGAGAACTAAGAGTGCTTTCACAAATCCCCCCCGTCTCTTGGCCTAACATACGGCCGGCTGCATTACATAACGAGATTACGAATCAATGTGCCTTGCTGTTATTTGTTGTGCCGAATCTAACCAGGAAAGCGACTGATTAGAGGTTTGTCGCTGCTTGAGATTTTCGATTGGGTGCTGGAATCCGGACATCTGTCGCACGATTACAACGTCCGTATCACCGCGTACTGCATTAGAGAACGGCAGTAATTCTGTGGTCACTGGCGGCGAGGTCCGGCACTGGTGACTGGGAGAAAGACTGTCTCCGAAAGCGTTCCGCCGTTGCTGGAGAATGAAACAGAGCAGTGAGATACCGGCTTTGGCGAATCTTGAAGGCCGTTTACCTTACCGAGCGCGGCGGCGTGAGCCATGACGGCAACACCCGTGCTCATAAACTTTTGTTCAGTCTAGCCCTCATTTTGAACCGACGCAATCACACTGTCCCGCCTCTTGGTGAACTCCCGGGATCTAGTCTGGCGCCAAATCTCACGGACTATGATCGCCGAGTTCACGCTAGCGATTCGTCCAGCTGTTGACTGGAGTCTCGATTTTTCTGTGCATTTAGACCTGGACCAAAGTTGCGTTGACGGTCCTGCACGATACGGTCCTGAAGGGCCGAAGGAGTCGGGACGATGAAGCGCTCGAGATTCACCGACGACCAGATTGCGTATGCTCTGACGCAGGCCTTGCAGACTCTCCAAGAAATTTCTGAGCTTATTGTTAGCTCAAGGTGGCTATGCACTATATGGCCAGCAACGCCAATACCGCTTTAACTGCAATGGTGATTGGGCCGGCCAACTTCGCTACTGCTTTCGCCGCTGCGATGAGGCCGTTGGCAGAGACCTGGCACGTTTCTTTACGAGGAGTAGACGAGGTGGCCTCGGCAGTAAGCGCATTCAAGTCTCTTGAGGTCCTCTCTGCTTCTTCGCTGGATAGCTCCTTCGTCAAATTCGCAACCTGAATCGAAAGCTCCTGCAACTTGATTTTTAGCTCGTCGTCTACGGTAGATGTCGCGGCTCGATTGAAACTGCCTTGAATGTTTTCGGCAGTCACCAAGCTGAAGTCGCCAGTAACTGAGACGGGTCCCAACTGTATATTTGTATTCATACAATTCCCGTTAATGTAATTTACGACAGTCGCCGTACTTTGTGCCCGCCGTACGTATCCATCCACAAGAAGAGCGACCTGCCTTCGCATCCACTCCAGAGATGCAGATTCACCGGGAAATGCAATCCCGTGTGCTTCTTGTGCAGCCTTCAACATTGGTGACTGCCGGAAGCCCATGAATTTAGGCCGCTGCAGAAGATTCACAGCGTCTTTTAAATAGTGTTGTAGCCGTTCAGACGACGCATCATATTTCTTTAGATCGAATCTTGTTTTGTCGCCTAGATGTGACAGTATTATTTTCAGACACTCACGCTCCGAATGTAATCGTGTTAGGTGTATCCGCAAGCGGCGCGCAGTCTCACGATCCGCACTAGAATTGTGCATAAACCACACACTACATCGACACTTTCCAATCGCCAACCAGGTGTGTGAGAGGGAAATTTGTGCACCTGAAATGTTTATGACGTGACGAGTATGGGGCGGCAGTTCAAGGTCACCAAAGTACTCAACAATGATGCCGAGGTTTCCACACGTAAACCACCATGTCTGAGGCATGGCGTTTGTTTGCATGCACTTATGATTTGTCGTGGAGACTAGAAAATGCTTTGCAAGTTTCTGACCCGCAAGCGCTAGCTGTATACTTGGTTGATGCGGAACGTTGCCATCAATGTCTGGCACAATCACCGGCATCGTGAGGACATCGCGGAGGAACGGCAATATTGGATCGCCCACTGCCTTATCGGCACTGAATCTGAGTCCGATTTCAAATCGTGCAACAGTTCCCTGAGAGTGAAATCGTCGGAATGCACATTTGAAATTTCCGGACGACGATCCCAGGCAGTACCATTTGGTGCCGAGGTGGTCTTCGAACCTAAGTGCTCGCTTGGCGTCGCTGAAGATCTCCTCTCCTGCCCAATCAGAGACGCCACCCCGGCGCCTCGGTCTAACCAAACCCGATGAACGGAGGAAGTCGTACCCCGGATTTACGAGAGGCCACGCCGGGCGCGAGAGGCGTCCACCGCCTTCGTCAAGGAATCCCCGCGCATCCGCGAATGGGAATTGAATGGCGAGGAACATCCACCACCCAGCTTTGTTCTTCTAATCCAAAACCCCATCTGTCGAACATCAGGAGAATGCAGCCCGTCAATTCAGGCTCGTAAGCCCGAAACGCACGCGCTCTGCTGTGGATTTACCGCAGCGTCTGAGCACGCCAAGCTGAGCCCACTATTACCGCAGTCCCGAGAGTCCATAGCTCACGGTACCCCGGCGGCCGCGTTCATGCTACTCCTGATGAGTGGCCGAAGTCCATCCTCATGACTTCGAATTTCATGTCTCGCGAGCGCCCCCCCGGCCACGTGCCGGATCGACATCACCGCGCACAACCGCGAGACGCTCTCGGCCAGCCGCCTCGTCACCCGCGCGTACGGATCGAGCCACCCGAGCAGCTCGAGCTTCGGCCCGCAGTGGGGGCACGCCACTCGCACCCGTGGGATCTTAAGGTCCACGGCGTGCTCGAACATCGGCAGATCCCGCACGGTGAGCCACTCCGAATCGTGCAGTGCTGGCGCTTCGCGCCAGCATCCGCTGCAGTACGCCGGCCGGTTCCGATCCCGCCGCAGCCTCAGCACGCACCAGCTGCTCTCCCCACGACGCTCCTGGCGCCACCCGCATAGCTCATACCCTTCCCGCCCGCGGAGGTCCGAAATACACTCTTCTGGGGCCACGGTCGCCCTCCTGCCTTCTTGATGCCTGGTAACACCAAGTTAGCAGTGGCGGCCGTTCGCCTCACCCCACGCGCCCAGCCACCCCGGAAACGGGAGAAGAACCTAAAAATTGGGCACTCTAGTCCGTGGACTGGAAGTCCTCATTTGAGCGATCGTTTTGGCAATGAAAACGTCGCCTCTAAATAGGCTCGGCCAGAGGATCAGAACCCGCCGAAAGTCACTCAACCT
>JAJZCS010000006.1 GCA_021829055.1 Pseudomonadota bacterium | reverse complement strand
TGATGCTCGATTTTTACCGCAAGCGCTGGATCATTGAGGACTATTTCCGGACCCTGACATCGGCGGGCTTCAAGGTTGAGGATGCAAGGATGACCGATCCCACCGGCTTCATGAACTTCGTTGCCCTGGCCGCTATAGCCGCCGTGACTGTCACCCAGATGCTGCGCGCCCGCGACAATCCTTCCGGCCAGCCATTGGCCGACGCCTTTGATCCCGATGACAAACCGTTACTTATTGCCCTTTGTAAGGACTACGAAGGCGAAGCCCCAACTGAGCGTCAGAAAAATCCACATCCGCCCGATACACTGGCTTTCGCCTCATGGATAATCGCCCGCCTCGGTGCCTGGACCGGGTATTATGGCAAACCCGGCCCCGCCACACTCTCACGCGGTCTCCGGCGCTATCACGAAATCAAATACGGCGCGCGAATAGCAGCCGGATTTGTGTGAATCGGATAGCCGTTAAAAACGGGGGGATTACCGAACCACAGACTGGGCATGCGTCAATCTTTGGGGCCGTTGGTATAATATTTTCTTCTGTTTGAATGGGGAAACTATGGTCCAGGTTCCAGATGACGCGCCACGACAACAGTCTGCACTTTGGCCGGAAACTGGGGAATTGGAGCAGGAAGCTCTCGATGCTTGCCGCACACAAAACGTCGAACCGATGATAGAAAGACAGCAGCGCCACGCAAGAATTTCGTTACGCGACCCGACACGCAAGCGTCAAAAGGGATTTGGCAACAAGCCGCGCATTCATTAATCGTACGATACGAACGTCGTTTGAACTGGAACTGGCGTGCACAGCGGCGACAACGAAACCGTCAGCACTCGCGCTCAAAGCATAAATAATTACCGCACCTCCCCGGCAATTCGATTGTACCAAAGTCGACGAGCATACCACGCCCCTGCAAACAGCAGTCCACCTATGACAATAACAGTAAAATCACGCATTGAGGTACTAAGCATCGAATGCGAATGCCACTGGCGACCGAAAATCATGCCCGCATAGGCTAATGCAAAGCACCAAGGCAAGGATCCAGCAAATGTGTACAACTGGAATTTGGCCAGGTTCATCCTGGCCATACCTGCGGGAAACGCGATATAGGTGCGTACAATCGGCAACATTCGGCCGATCAAGACTGTCAGAGAACCATAACGTTGGAAAAACCGCTCAATTCTTAAGAGCTCCTTCCAATCAAGAAGAATAATGCGGCCATAGCGTGCCACCAAGGGTCGCCCGCCCCAACCACCAACCCAGTACGCTAACGTGGAGCCCAAGTTGCAGCCAACAGTCCCTGCAAGCGTCACCCCAAGCAGCGTAAAACGATGGTTAAAAACAAGATATCCGGAAAACGTCAAGATAACTTCGGACGGCAATGGAATACATGCGGATTCAATGGCCATCAACAACGCGATCCCAACATAGCCGAACGCAGAAATCGCCGCGATGATCGCGGCTATAAACGATACAGTCAATCAGTCAGCCCTGCGAAAAGCGGTGTGGAAAGATAGCGTTCCCCGTAAGACGGAACAATTGCGACGATCAGTTTCCCTGCGTTATCTGGGCGCTTTGCCACCTCGACTGCAGCCCAAAGCGCAGCTCCCGAAGAGATCCCTACCAGCAGACCTTCTTCACGAGCCGCTCGACGAGCCATCACAAAAGCATCATCATTGGTGACACGCACGACTTCATCGACCAGATCCATGTCCAGAACATCCGGTATAAAGCCGGCCCCGATCCCCTGAATCATGTGCGGCCCCTTACTACCTCCGGACAACACTGGCGACGAGTCAGGCTCAACTGCAATGCATCGAAAGCTCGGTTTACGGGCCTTGATAAGGGCACCCACGCCTGTGATTGTTCCACCCGTCCCGACACCCGAAATCAGAATATCAGCTGCGCCATCAGTATCCCGCCAGATTTCTTCGGCGGTCGTACGTCTGTGGACCTCCGGATTAGCGCCGTTCATGAATTGCTGTGGCATAAAATGGTCAGGATTTAACGCAACAATCTCTTCAGCAACGCGGATCGCGCCGGCGATGCCTTCCGAACCGGGTGTGAGCACGAGCTCTGCGCCATACGCACGAAGCACGGCTCGACGTTCCTTACTCATGGTTTCAGGCATCGTAAGAATGCACCGATACCCACGGGCAGCGCAAACCATTGCAAGTGCTATACCGGTGTTGCCAGATGTTGGCTCCACAATAGTGCTGTGTTCGTCGATCAGCCCTTCACGTTCCGCCGCCTCAATCATCGCCACCCCAATCCGGTCTTTGACTGAGTTTGCCGGATTGAAAAACTCAAGCTTTGCAACGATCCGCGCAGGCAACCCCGCAGCGATTCGGTTAATCCGAACAAGTGGAGTATGGCCAACCAGTTCGGTTATGTCCTTAGCAATTCGCATTCGGCGCCTCTCCTATCGAAGACAAAGAAAGTTCCGCTCCCTTTCCTCACTATAGGTTAGTTGCGACCTTTGTCTACCAACGCACGCTCACGAATCCACGGCATCATCGCGCGCAACTTCTCCCCGACCTGCTCGATTTGGTGCGCCGCATTCGCACGCCGCATTGCTTTGAAATTAGTCTGATTTACCGTGTTCTCCAGCATCCAATCACGGGTGAATCGGCCGCTCTGGATGTCCTCAAGAACACGTCTCATCGCCCCCTTTGTTTCGGGCGTCACAATACGCGGACCACTGACATATTCGCCGTATTCTGCCGTATTAGAAATTGAATAGTTCATATTAGCGATGCCGCCTTCGTAGATCAGGTCAACAATAAGCTTGACTTCGTGCAGGCATTCAAAATACGCCATTTCAGGCGCGTAACCGGCCTCGACCAAGGTTTCAAAGCCGGCCTTAATCAACTCAACGAGGCCGCCACAGAGGACAGTTTGCTCACCAAACAAATCAGTCTCGCATTCCTCCCTGAAGGTTGTCTCGATGATCCCGGCGCGTCCGCCACCAATCGCCGACGCATAAGAAAGCGCAATTTCTAGTGCATTCCCCGACGGATTTTGTGCCACTGCGACCAAGCAGGGTACACCGCCGCCTCGCTGATACTCGCCGCGCACAGTGTGGCCAGGCCCTTTTGGAGCAACCATGAACACGTCAAGATCGGCACGTGGCTCGATCAGATTAAAGTGTATATTGAGCCCGTGGGCAAAAGCGATAGCCGCACCTGGTTTGAGATTGGCGGCCAGGTCGTCCCGATAGAGATCGCCCTGCCCCTCATCCGGCGTCAAAATCATCATAGCATCAGCCCATTTCGCGGCGTCAGCAGGCGCCATCACCTTTAGGCCAGCCTCTTGCGCCTTGTGCACCGCTGGAGAACCGCTTCGGAGCGCGACAACCAGTTCAGAAACGCCGGCGTCTTTGAGATTCAAGGCATGCGCATGACCTTGGCTGCCATAGCCGATTACGGCAATCCTTTTTGCCTTGATCAGATTCACATCGGCATCACGATCGTAATAGACGCGCATTATCGGTCTCCCTTGGTTCAAGTCGGCACGACATCGAGCAGACCGCATGGGCGAAATTGCACAATTTTGCAATCTCGTCGCGAAAGACCGAGCCATGCAGCGGACGAACGGCACAACCTCGGGACGACTATTAGGGTTTTAGTCCTGAAATGATATGAATTGGGGATGGAATCCCAAGTTCGTTCCAGGTAACGAACAAAACCAAACTGGCGAGTAAGGCGGCTCCGACGACCAGACCAATTTCCTGCACCGTACGCGGCAGAGGCCGGCGCGCAACAGCCTCGAACGCACAAAAGAGGAGATGGCCTCCATCAAGAACCGGAATTGGCACAAGGTTTAGCAGACCGAGGTTGACGGAAAGGATTGCGATGAACGAGACGAACTCTGCGACACCGAGCGACGCCGCTTGTCCCGAAAGCTCCGCAATACGCACTGGCCCACCAAGGTGTCTGACGCTCTCATGGCCTGTGACCAGTTGCCACAAACCAGCGACTGTCGCCCCAGTGACACGCCAAGTCTGATCAGCACCATAAAAAAGGGCTGCAGCAAAGGACACTGGTCGGTGGCTGACATCTGCACCAACAATACCGATCTCGCCAATTCTTTTTCCATCAACGACGGTAACCCTCGGAATCAGAATAACGTGATGAAGCCCATTACGATCTTCGATAACAACCGAGAGTTTCTGTCCATCCGACTTTTGCACGATTCCACGAATCGCTTCAAAGCTTCTTATGCTCTTTCCGTCAATAATAACAATGCGATCTCCTGATTTCAGGCCCGCCGCGGCCGCAGGCGTATTCGGCAGGACGCGGCTCACTACCGGTTCGACCGTAGCAATACCGATCGCCGCGACTAGACTGGTGAATAGCACAAATGCCAAAATCATATTGGCGATCGGGCCCGCGGCGACAATCAACGCGCGGGATCCAAGTGGTCTGCCGCGAAAGCTGCCCGACTCGACGTCTCCTTCAGGGAGGCTGCCGAAATCTACCCATCCCTTCATCTTCACAAAGCCGCCCAGCGGGATCGCGGCAACCTTCCACAACGTACCGTGCCGATCCCTGTGCTGGAATAAAGCTGGACCAAAACCTATAGAGAAAACCTCGACAACAACACCGCACCGGCGCGCAGCAATGTAATGACCATATTCGTGAACCGACACCAAAACGCCGAGAACGATGGCGAAGGCGACGGCAGTATGGAGATATCCGAGGATCATCAGGGTACCATTAGCTCAGCAGGCGGGAACGGAAGCAACGACGGGCAATTTTGAGGCGGCAATCCGTCTTGCTTCTGCATCCAGATCCAGAACCGCTTTGATATCCGTAATAGGTGGCGCACCAAGATGGTCCAGTACCGCCTCCACCAATGCGGCAATCGCTAGGAAACCAATGCGTCGATCGAGAAAGGCAGACACAGCAATCTCATTGGCTGCGTTAAGAACGCACGCAGCCCCCTGCCCAGCAGACAATGCTTCTCGAGCTAGGCGAAGGGCCGGAAATTTCTTGCTGTCAGGTTGGTAAAACTCCAAGCGCCCAATCGCAGCTAGATCCAACCGCGGCGATACCGTGGACAGACGACACGGCCACGCCAGCGCATGCGCAATCGGAATGCGCATATCGGGTGCACCCAGCTGTGCAAGCACACTGCCATCGCGATAACAGACCATACCGTGGATCACGGATTGAGGATGCACCAGCACCTCGATCTCCGACTCTGCGAGGTCAAATAGCCGCGCCGCCTCTATTACTTCCAAACCTTTGTTGAATAAAGTTGCTGAATCAATCGAGATTTTCGTGCCCATTGACCATGTAGGGTGTCTAAGCGCACGTTCCGGGGTCGCGTCCCTCATTTCAGCGAGGCTCGCGGTACGGAAGGGGCCTCCGGATGCAGTAAGCACAATTTTCTCGAGCGAATGACGATTGCCGTCGGCCAGCGCCTGAAAAATGGCGTTATGCTCGGAATCAACAGGCAGCAGAGTGGCTTCGGCATCATGAGCGGCGCGCAGAAACACATCCCCGGCAGACACGAGGGCCTCCTTGTTCGCCAGAGCGACGGCGGTTCCGTTTCGGATCGCCGCAAGCGTTGGCTCCAATCCCGCGATCCCGGTGATCGCGGCCATCACCCAGTCTACCGGAAGGCCGGCCGCCTCAATCACAGCAGCGCGACCGGCAGCTATACAAATCCCGGTCTCAGCAAGGGCAGCCCGCAATGCCGGCAGAGCTGCTTCATCAGCGATCACCGCAACTTCCGGCCGAAGCAGCTTTGCTTGCTCGGCCAAAAGAGTGGCATTGCCACCTGCAACCAAGGCTCGAACCTGATATCGCTCGGGGTTAGCTCGTAGGAGATCAATAGTTTGAGTGCCAACGCTCCCGGTAGACCCAAGAATTGATACCGTCCTAACTGATCCGGTCCCAAGCGTTCCGGCCCTTTGCGATTTCAATACCATAGTGGGACTTTTACGTCGCAGGATATGATTGTGCCAACCCAGGCGATCGCAGCAGCCACAGGAGCTGCGACCAGTAGCCCGTCCAAGCGGTCGAACGCTCCGCCGTGACCGGGGATCAAGCGGCCCGAATCCTTGATATCGAGCCTGCGCTTGATTGCTGATTCGGCAAGGTCGCCCATTGTTGCAGAGATGCTGATCACACCTGCAATCAGGGTAGTTGCAATCGCCTCGAGTGCCGTGACTGGCGCGACGCCGCGCGCCACAGCCAATCCAGCAAGAACACCGAATCCTAGGCCGCCAAGTGCTCCGCTCACCGTCTTGGCCGGCGAAATGGCGGGAGCGAGTTTAGCGCCACCGACCAATCGGCCGATTAAATAAGCACCGATGTCACTTGCCCACACAACTGTGATGACAAACAAAACATTTGCCGCACCGCGGTCATGGCACTCTCGCAGCCAGACCAGTGCGACCGCCGGCACCCCGGCATAGATAATACCACAACCTAAGAAGGTCGTCCGATTGGGTGCTGCCACCCGCGAAGCGAGACCATACCATTCGAATACAAGAATCACGAAGGCAATTAGCACCAAGGCAAGCCAAAGCCAGCCGCCAACGATTAAAGCAAGTAGCACCGGCGGGACGAGCACTGCTGCCGAAAGTGCACGAATTCTAAGATCACTCCACATGTCGTGCCGTGCCGAAGCAATGCTCATCGCCGTATGCCGACCGTCTGATCTTCGGGATTCGAGCCAGAATTGTCCCTAGCCTGATCCGCAGAGCCAACGGGCCTAACGCCGAACCGTCGCTCTCTCTGGCGGTATTCGACCAAAGCGGCCGCCAGATGAGGAGCATCAAAGTCCGGCCACAACGTCTCCACAAAAACCAATTCGGCGTATGCCGCCTGCCACAATAAAAAATTCGACAGGCGCTTCTCACCGCTGGTGCGAATGATCAAATCCGGATCCGGCATGCCAGTCGTCGTAAGATAAGCAGCAAATGCAGCCTCATCGAGTTGTGCCGAATCGAGTTCTTGCATGCGGACAGCTTCTGCAACTCGTCTTGCCGCTTGCACCAGCTCGGCGCGGGAACCATAGGAAAGCGCCATCACCAAGTTGAATTTGGTGTTGGACGAAGTTCGGATTTCTGCCGACGCCAATTCATCACGCAGGCTCGGGCCAAACCGGTCACGCTCACCTATTACCCTCAGTCGTACGCCGCGCGCACACAACTCGTCTATTGCACTACGCAGGTAATGCCGAAGCAGGAAAGTAAGGTCCGCCACCTCGTCCTTTGGTCGTCGCCAGTTTTCCGAAGAAAACGCGAATAGCGTCATCCATTCGATGCCACACTCGATCGCAGCCTCGATCGTCCGCCGCACAGCCCGCGCTCCTTCCCGATGGCCGGCCGCTCGAGGCAAACCATGGCGCGACGCCCAACGACCGTTACCATCCATAATAATAGCAACATGGCGCGGAATACCGGCTTCCGGAAGCTGTCGATCGATGATACCCATCAAACCTGCCTGATGTCCTTTTCCTTCTCGAGCAGCATTTCATCAATCCGTTTGATCATGGCATCGGTAAGTCTTTGGATCTGGTCTGCCCAGTCGCGCCCCAAATCTTCTCCGACCTCATGTTTCTTTTCCAGCGCCTTGACTTGTTCCATGCCATCACGTCGAACCGCACGCACAGCGACTCGCGTTGCCTCCGCGTATTTCCCGGCAGCCTTAGCCAGCTCGGAGCGCCGCTCGGCAGTGAGCACAGGCAACGGCACACGCACGAGCTGGCCGTCCGGCTGAGGATTCAACCCGAGGCCGCTATCCCGGATCGCCGCGACCACGGAGTTGACCATGGAGCGGTCCCAGACCTGAACCGTTAGCATACGCGCTTCCGAGGCCGCCATTGTCGACACCTGATTTAGCGGCATGGTTTGGCCATAAGCCTCGACCCGGATTGGATCGAGCAGTGCAGGGCTGGCGCGACCAGTGCGCAACCCCCCAAATTCGCGCTTCAATGTTTCGATGGCACCATCCATCCGCCGCGTCAGATCATCGATGAGTGTCACGAGTTCCATGTGGGTCACGTCCTCTCAGCACTATTGGATTGGGCAGGCTGTTCTATGATCCGGGTATATCGTCCTTCCCCACGCATGACCGATGCGAAAGCACCAGGCGCACGGATATTGAACACAACGATCGGCAGATTGTTCTCGCGTGCGATACTGATCGCCGCCGCATCCATCACTCCGAGATCACGCGCCAACACGTCGAGATAAGTCAGTTCCTGATAACGTTCTGCGGTCGCATATTTGCGTGGATCGGCGGAGTAGACCCCATCAACCTGCGTTCCTTTGAGGAGAACGTCGCACTTCATCTCGGTTGCGCGCAAGGCGGCGGCAGTATCAGTGGTAAAAAACGGATTTCCGGTACCCGCAGCAAAGATTACAACCCTGCCTTTCTCCATGTGGCGTTCTGCTCGCCGCCGAATATAAGGTTCACATACCGCAGACATCGGAATGGCAGACTGAACACGCGTGGCTACACCGCACTTCTCAAGTGCAGACTGCATGGCAAGCGCATTCATCACTGTGGCCAGCATGCCGATGTAGTCCGCTTGAGCGCGATCCATCCCTCCGGCAGCGCCAGAGATCCCGCGGAAAATGTTGCCGCCGCCAATCACTAGGCATACTTCCACACCCATTGCTGTGACATCGCGCACGTCATGCGCAATAGCTGCGACAGTCTCGGTATCAAGGCCATAATCGCGTTCCCCCATCAACGCCTCACCGGAAACCTTTAGCAGCACTCGATGATAACGCGGATCAACGCCCATCACATCGCCCCCCTGCTGAAATCGGATTGAAGCTTCGAACGAACCTGCCGATCGACATGAGCGATGAACAGATCAAACAATCGGCGGGTGACCGTTCCCACGGCTCCATCAGCAACAGGATTGCCGTCAATCGCCGTAATGGGTTTGACAAGTGCAGTAGCACCTGTGAGAAAGACTTCACGCGCGCCTGTCAGCGCCTTGCGAGAAAAGGCGCGCTCGGAAAAAACAATATTCGTCTCGGCCAGAAGCTCGGTCAGTGCGGCGCGAGTACAGCCAGGAAGAATATGATTGTCTAGCGGACGAGTCTGAAGCGCGCCATCCGCGTTGACAATCCAGACATTGCTGGCTGAACCCTCCATAACGATATCGTCCAAACCTATTAAAATTGCTTCGTAGGCCCCCGCTTCACGAGCAGCTTGCTTGGCGAGAACATTAGGTAACAAATTGATCGACTTAATATCGCAGCGCCCCCAGCGAATATCAGGAACCGTCACTGCCGTTGCTGCCCAGAATTCCACATCTTCGGGCAGCGACGGACCGTGCCGAGCGGTGACGACGACAGTTGGCTTAGCAAGCTTTGGAAACGCATGATCGCGTCTAGCAACGCCACGGGTAATCTGCACGTAAACGATACCGTTTTGCACGCGGTTTTCTCGAATGACATTGGCCACGATCGCGCGGAGGGATCGTTCAGCCATCCGCATGACTATCGACAGTTCGTGAAGGCTCCGTGCGAGGCGGAAAAAATGTAGATCGGCGTCGATTGGAATGCCGTTCTGGATTGGCAAGACTTCGTAAACGCCATCCCCAAACTGATAGCCCCGGTCCTCAATATGCACGGCAGCCTTGCGGTGCGGCATATAGCGGCCATTGACATATGCAATCCGGGTCATGGCAAGGTTCCTTTCCCATCATAATTCGGTGCGGTCTGGACTGACAGCTTCTCCGATACCGAGCAAGGCAACACCAAACAAGCCGGTTAACATGCCGATGACGATGACAAGAAGGCGATTGCGATAGGATATGAGTGCACTAGCCCGGAGGGTATCCACAGCGACCAGCTTGCCCGCCGCCTCCAGACCGGCGGGGTTGCCCGGCAGCGCCGACAATTTCCTTTGTGCGGAACTGCCAAGCACGGGTTTGACAGCGTGTAACGCCGCACGCATGGCCACTGGATTGCCGTCTGAAGCCGCCCGAAGCAGAGCCTGTTCGGCTAGAATGCCCCGAATCGCGGGAATGGGCGTCGCATACGTCGCGAACACACCGATCAGAGTCAGCATCAAGAAACAAGTCAGCATCATGCCGACCCGTCCCGATGAAACTTTATGCCGTTTGCCCATGGTCTTCCTGCCCCCCAAGCGCTCTACTCGTGGCCCGGCGGGCGACTGGAATTTCGCCGAGCCTAAGCCGTGCATGAAAACTCATGCGAGGCGATCAGGTCTGCGTCAATGCGGGCGGCGAAAGCACGTGCAGCCGATCAAAGGTTGACATCAGCGTCTCGGATAATCCATAAGCCGCCGCCGACACCCTTCTTATAGGTGTTGCGTCAAACCAATGGCTTCGACCCCGCAGCAAAGTTTAGAGACCATGAAAATTCGCAACTCTCTCCGCTCGGCCAAAACACGCGACAAGAATTGCCGTGTGGTGCGGCGCCACGGCCGAGTCTATGTTATTAACAAGAAGAATCCGCGAATGAAGGCGCGTCAGGGCTGACCGGAGCCAAACCTTACATCCGCGCTGCGAACCATTCCCGTGCCGTAGCTGTGTCTTTCCCGATTTGTTCGCGGAGAGCTAAAATGTTTCCGAAGCGTCGCTCCTCGCGGAGGAAGTGATGCAATTCTACAGTCAATTCCAGATCGTATAAATCGCCCGCGTAGTCGAGCAGGTGGACCTCGAGGCATGACTCCGTTCCTGCAGTTACCGTCGGTCTGCGACCGATGTTGGCAACTCCCGGAATTCTTACGCCATCCCGTAATTCTGCAGTCACGACATAGACACCCCGTGCAGGTTCGAGATGTCGGCCAAGAGTAATATTGGCCGTCGGATAGCCGATTGCCCGCCCCCGCGCATCACCGTGTATTACGGTGCCGCGAATGGCTGGGGCCCGGCCAAGCAAGAGAGCAGCACGTTCAAGGTAACCATCCTGCAATAGGCGTCGAATCCGAGTAGATGAAATAGGGCCTTCTGAATCCGCCCGATGCGGCACTACTGTCAAGCCAATTCCCAACGGTTCAGTACATGCCGCAAGTAAGGATACATCACCGCCACGCCGATGACCGAATGCGAAATCAGCGCCACAGGCCAAATGGGTTGCCCCAACCCCTTTATGCAGAACTTCATTAATGAAATCGGTCGCACTCAATTCCGAAAAGGCCCGATCGAAAGTAAGTTCGAAAAGGATCTCAACACCGTTTACGGCCAGTTGGGCGGCGCGCTCGGAATCAACGGTCAGCCGAAACGGTGGGTCATCGGGGCGAAAGAACTCGCGTGGATGTGGAGAAAAGCTGAGCACGGCGCGAGGTCTGTCGGGGCGGGCCGTATGAGCGGCGCGCAACACGTCGAGATGGCCAAGATGCACCCCATCAAAATTGCCGAGGGCAATCGAGGCGGCCCGCGCGCAATCCGGCACGTCGTGCCAGTCATGGATCAGCAGAGGCCTAGTCACGCTAGCCTGCCCATTTCCTCGTCCATAACCACTGATCACCGCTCGCCCCAACCGCACTGGATTGGAGGATCCCTGCCCCAAGCTTTCTGGTCCGCCAAAAAGCGGACGAAGCGCGGGCTTGTGGATGATTGCCGACCGCATCCGTGGCCCCATCACCCAATGTCTCCTTTCCGCCGGCAGGAACTTGCCCAGCAACCCACATCTGGGGGCGGCGGAAAATAACGTGGGTGTCAGACGATTCGACCGCCCCGCCAAAAGTCGACCGACCGCAATGGTCTATGCGGCACAAATCTGTAAAAGGCTGTCTCGCGCAAGCGCCCACGACCGACGCCGCTCGCGTCGCCACACGGCGTCTTGCAGAATGATCAGGCCTGACACGACACCGCATCGCGCGCTCCGTTTTATCGCTCAGCACAAACGCCAAATCAACCAAACACGTCAAGCCCGCAGCGTCGAGGTAAAGTCGCCAAAAATTTATGCCAATGGGTACGGATGGGTCTGAGAAAGTTTCGTCGGTTAATGCCAAAATCATCCGGTGCACAGCCGGGGAGCAGCAGCAGGCCACCTCCATTTGCGCAGACCGTTGGAAGGCAAACTCCTTGCCATTTTGACTTTTGATTAGCGGATAGTGAAGGTCTAGCCTAAAGGCCTGGAATTTCGTTGGCCATCATGACCGGCGGTGTGTTTTCGATGTAGAATTCGGCCATGCGCGCATCGACATTCCCGAAATTTGAAGTTCATTTGTAATTTCTTGACCGGTTTGCATGCGACATTCTCTGCCTATATTTGCCTTAATGATAGATCGCGTCAGGCATGAAGGTATAAAACTTGGGTGACCTCCTTAACATGGACGCACTATTGCCCATGCGGGCCGGCGCAAAGGGGCGCGAACAGGATAGCGTGCCCTTGGGTAAAGCTCGTCGCACCAGTGATCATCGCAGCCACAGTGGGATCAATCACGGCGTGCCAGCCGAACCATTCGATTGCGGCGATCTGCCCTTCTTAATCAAACGTGTTGGTACGTGGCACTATCGAGGCAGTCCGATTGAGCGGAAGGCAATGGTATGCCTTTTCTCGCGTCTACTCAAACGGGACGAAACGGGAGCCTTTTTCTTGGAGACTCCCATTGAACGGGGGCGGATCGAGGTCGAGGATGCCCCCTTCATAGTCATCAGCATGCAATGGAGCGGATCAGGCCGTAGCCAGCGTCTTACATTCCGCACCAACATTGATCAGATAGTAACTGCGGGCCGAGAACACCCGCTCCGGAACGCTCATGATCTCCTCACCTGTCAACAAACACCGTATTTGCATCTTCGTGATGGCGCCGGCCGCTTCCCGATCGAAGCCCGGCTCAATCGAGCAGTGTACTACGAACTAGTTGCGTTGGCCGAGCCTGGTTTCCATGATGGAAAACCGGTGCTTGGCGTTTGGAGCAACGGTGTTTATTTCCCACTTGGCGAAATTGCGGACCGTGACACCTGAGCATTATGGAACAAGCGATTCTTCCGCCGACGAACATTGGGTCATTACGTGCAGCTTTGATCGGTCACCCTGTTCGCACGGCCGCCACGGGCTCTGCGCGACCTGCAGCTGTCCTCGTAGCTCTTGAACCGGAAAAGGGCGTCTGGCTTACGAGACGATCACCGCATTTATCAGCTCATGCTGGGCAGGTAGCGTTCCCAGGCGGAACGATCGACGGACACGATGGGTCACCAGAGCGTGCAGCGCTACGCGAGGCGCAGGAAGAGATTGGTCTTGCCCCACAGTGCGTCGAAATCCTCGGAAGGCTTGACGATTTTGCGGTACGCACCGGATTCTGCATTACGCCAGTAACGGCAATCATTCATGGCCCCGCAAACTTCACCACAGCTCCTGATGAGGTGGATGCTGTTTTTCGCCTTGACTTTTCCACGCTTCTGCATCCGGCGATGCCGGAATGGCGCCGGGCCCGGTGGAATGGGAGTACCCGCGATTTCCCAGTCTGGCCCCACCCCGACCATGTGATCTGGGGCGCGACTGCCTGGATCCTATTCCGCCTTGCCTGTGCGCTACGCAGTGCACATCGTTAATCGTCAGTTACTTCCTCTGCTTGTCATCAACCGCTGAGACGGGCTCGCTTGCGGTACCATCGTCACGGTGATTTCGTTCGGATAACGAAAAGCAGCGCCGTTCCCCACGTCCACAAGCGTACCGACGAGCAGGCCGAATACGGGATCGGCAAAAGTAATAAAGCGCGTGTGAGACTGCACGGTACCCATATTCGTCGCCACACCCGGTTTCGTGCATTCTACGTTCATTGGCGAGTTGCTCCCCTTGACGGCCACGCTACCGGGCGTTCGGACGAACCATTGGCCACGATCGTTGGTCAGTGTGCAGAAGGCGCCGGAAACCGGCCGACCAGCCCATTCGGTTTTCACGGTGACAGTCTGGTTGACACCGTCTATCATTGAAGCGCACCCAGCCAACGGGATCAGCAGCAGCAACGGCAATACTGCACAGGAACGATCAGCCATGGTTACAGCCTCCACACGACATTAACGAACCGCCTTGGCACGGCGGCTTGGACATGATCATTGCAGAGGCTTAACTGATCTTCAATTCCTATTTTGGGTTTTGCGATTCGCATTTTGAAAAATGCCTAAACAGGGGAGATTTGAGCAATCGATGCAATGGAATACAGGTATGAGCCATGCCTTTGCCCCGATCCTTGGCCGAAAATGGAGCTCTTATGCAGCTTTGGGCCGCTTTGCCAACCGCAAGAGCGGTTGGTGGCGCGGTTCGGGATGCTGTTGCCAACTATCCCATAAGCGACGTTGATCTGGCCGTTCCACTCCCGCCAGACATCGTAGTCCAACAGCTCACTGTCAAAGGCATACGAACGATTCCTACCGGCATTCGTCACGGCACGATTACGGCGTTGATTCAGGGCACACATTTCGAGATCACCAGCCTGAGGCAGGACGTTCAGACGGACGGGCGGCATGCGGTCATCGCCCTTACGGATGATTGGCATTTGGACGCCCAACGGCGGGACTTCACAATCAATGCAATGTCAATGGACCGGAATGGCCGAGTTTTCGATTACTTTGGCGGCCTAGATGACCTTGCGGCCGGTACTATTCGTTTCGTTGGTGATGCCGAGGAGCGCATCCGTGAGGATTTTTTGCGTATTTTGCGCTATTTTCGGTTCTTTGCCCGCTACGGACGCGAAAAACCTGATCCAGTGGCGCTGCGGGCCATCGCGGCAAACCTGGACGGTATTCAGCACCTCTCCGCCGAAAGGGTGTGGTCTGAAATCAAACGCATTCTTGCCGCGCCCGACCCATCCAAAGCGGTTGAACTGATGGTTCGTACGAATGTACTACACCGACTTCTACCTGAGTGCAGAAATCCAGCCAAATTTACCCGTGCAATTGCCCGTGGGATGCCGCCTGATCCGCTAGCCCGGTTCATGGCGCTGATCGACTGTCCGGCCGAGCCGATTGCAGATCGTTTGCACCTTTCCGACAGAGAGCGCAAATATTGCGCTGCAATCAGACACGCACCGGCTCTGCCGGCAGATGCGACGGATGCCGAACTTCGAGTCGCGTTGGCCGATCATGATCCGGCGGCGCTGGTCGCAAAAACGTATCTTGCAAAAGACAATGAGGACCGGACGAGCTTGCGTGCCCGCCTTGCACGTGCATCACAGCCGGTTTTCCCGTTACAAGGACGCGATGCACTTGCGCTCGGCGCGGCCCCTGGGCCCATAATTGGTGTGGCGCTTGCGGCAGTGCGCGCTTGGTGGTTGGCTCAGGGGTGCCTACCGGACACAGACGCATGCCAAGCACACTTGAAAGCAGAGTTGAGCCGGCTTGACCCGACCAACTAATCATAAGCATATCTGGGAAATGGCATCGACCGGTCACGCCTCCATAGTAATATCACGAATTTTGATGTTTGCTCTCGGGCTCGGAGCCTGACGCCAACCGGCCATTTGTTGTTCCACTCCCGTCTTCACAGCCGATCCACCTTGCAAATCATGAACGATTTTGATCCTGACAAATACGACTATCGCAAGACCATTTTTCTGCCGCGCACGAATTTCCCGATGCGCGGTGATCTGCCCAAACGCGAGCCCGAGGCTCTTGAGCGCTGGCAAAGGATGGACGTATTCTCGCGCTTACGTAAGGCGAGCGCTGGGCGCACACCGTTTATTCTCCACGATGGCCCGCCTTACGCAAATGGAGACCTGCATATCGGGCATGCATTAAACAAGACCCATAAAGACGTGATCAACCGCGCTCGGCAAATGGCCGGGTACGACGCTAATTATGTGCCCGGCTGGGATTGCCACGGGCTGCCGATCGAGTGGCGAATCGAAGAGAAATACCGCAAGGCCGGCAGAGACAAGGATGAAGTTCCGTTGCTGGACTTTCGCGCTGAATGCCGCGCGTATGCTGCGCACTGGCTCGAAGTCCAGGCGAAAGAATTTAGGCGGCTGGGCATCGAAGCGGACTGGAGCAATCGCTATTCAACAATGGACTTCAGATCCGAGGGCGCGATTGCTGCTGAAATCCATAAATTTGCGGCCAACGGATCGCTATATCGCGGCCTGCGCCCCGTCATGTGGAGTCCGGTAGAGAAAACCGCCCTAGCCGAGGCGGAAGTTGAATATCAGGATCGGAAGGACACAGCGATTTGGGTCCGTTTCCGGCTTTCTGAAAATTCTGGCAGAATAAATTCGCAGTTTAGTTTGGCAGAGCAAGCGTCGATTGTCATCTGGACGACCACACCCTGGACGATCCCCGGCAACGAGGCTGTAGCCTGCAATCCCGTTACCGAATACGTGCTCTTCTCCGTTGATGCCGCAACCAAGGGATCCGGGGCAACCCTCGGCGAGAAGCTAATTGTTGCCTCTGATCTGCTAGACGTTTTTAGCACTGCAGTAGGGATCGAACAAAAGTCCATTTTAACTAGATTTCGTGGGAGCTATTTTGAAGGCTGTAAGTGTATTCACCCTCTTTTTGCGATTGATAGTAAATATCCACTTCCAGATAGCGAGGGCGGGCTTCTGTCCTCGAATCCTGGACTGGTTCCGATCCTGTCGGCCGATTTCGTTACGACCGAGGCGGGTACCGGCTTCGTGCATATCGCACCAACACATGGGGAAGACGATTTTTTTCTTTGCAGAACGCACAATATTGCCGTGCCGGACACGGTTCAAGACAATGGTCAATACGGGCCAAACGTTCCGTTATTCGCCGGCATTCACGTCTACAAGGCCGTCGACCCCGTTTGTCGATCGTTAGCCAAAGCGGGCAATCTCCTTAAACGCGAGGAGTTCGTACATTCGTATCCTCACTCCTGGCGGTCGAAGGCGCCCTTGATCTATCTCGCCCGTCCAAACTGGTTCATCCGCATGGATGGATCGGGTGCGATTCGCACACGGGCACTCGAGGCTTTAGATAACACGCTGTTTGTTCCCGACCAGGGACGCAACCGCATTCGCTCGATGGTGGAATCTCGCCCTGACTGGTGCATATCGAGACAACGTGCCTGGGGCGTCCCGATCGCAATCTTCGTCCGCAAGTCAGACAAGTCGATCCTTAATGATCAAGCTGTATTTGATCGTATCGCCTTGTGTTTTCAGAAGGAAGGTGCAGATGCGTGGTACGTGCGTCCGCCTGGCGACTTCCTTGGCAGCGACTACGACCCGAATGATTTCGAGCAGGTATTCGATATCGTAGATGTTTGGTTTGAGAGTGGTTCGACCCACGCGTTCGTACTGGAAGCACGGGGCATGCCTTGGCCGGCAGATTTGTATCTCGAAGGTTCCGACCAACATCGAGGCTGGTTTCAAGCCTCGCTCCTTGAAGCGGTTGGTACACGTGGGTTCGCCCCCTTCAAAGCGATTGTAACCGACGGGTTTGTACTTGATGAACACGGCAGGAAGATGTCAAAATCGCTTGGTAACGTGACATCCCCACAGGATGTAATCGACCAGTATGGTGCGGATATTCTGCGTTTGTGGGTCATGAATTCAGATGTCCATAATGATCTACGAATCGGCAAAGAAATTCTCAAACAGCAGGCTGACCTATATCGACGCATTCGAAACACATTACGCTGGATTCTGGGAAACCTAGACGGCTTTTCCAACGCCGAGACACTCGGGTGGGAGTTAATGCCAGAACTTGAACGGCTTATGCTCCACAAACTCACAGAGCTTGATGTAATGATGCGCCATGCCGTGGAAACGCACGATTGGACCGGTGTAGTTCCAGCGATTCATCAATTCTGTAACAGTGATCTATCAGCTTTCTATTTCGATATCCGAAAGGACGCTCTCTATTGCGACGTGATGCTGGACAGGAACGGTCAGCAGGTCAAACAGAGCGACACACGACGCGCCTGCCGAACGGTCTTGGATGTTTTGCATCGCTGCCTTACCAGTTGGCTTGCCCCGATATTGCCGTTTACCGCCGATGAAGCGTGGCAGGCAAGGTTCGGGGAAGAAACGTGCGTGCACTTAGAGCAATTTCCAGCCCTTCCCAGCTATTGGCGCGATCCAGACCTTGACGCACGCTGGAATGCGGTGCGCGCAGTGCGCCGTATCGCCAACATGCAGATTGAGGAAGCCAGGAGAAGCGGAGAAATCAACGGATCATTGCAGGCGCAACTTACCCTCCGGTTTGCGCTAGACGATCCGGCACACCTGCGCGACGCGAATTGGGCGGAAATCGTGATAGTCTCTGCCGCATTGGTGGAGATTGACCCAATACCTCGCAACCCCGGACAAACGTCTCCCCTGCGGCAATCACCGTTAGTAACACAGGCCACAGGCACAAAATGTGCTCGGTGCTGGCGCGTGCTCCCGGACGTAGGCACAACACAGAAACATCCGGGCTTGTGTCGACGCTGTTGCGAGTATGTGTAATGAAACGCCGTCTTGTGGGCTTTGCGTTTGCGCTGGCCGTGCTCCTGATAGATCAATTATCAAAGGCTTTAGTCCTCTACAAATTAAATTTGCCGGAACGCGGAACGATACACATTCTTCCGGTGTTGAACTTCGTAATGGTGTGGAACCACGGCGTTACATTTGGCATGTTCAGTGATGCCAATGCCGTGTCGCTGTTCGTTCTGGTGGCGACCGCTGCCGTCGTTGCCCTCGCAACGTGGCTGTGGCGTACAGATGGCATGATAACGACACTAGCGCTTGGAGCGATCATTGGCGGAGCTGTCGGCAACGTGATATCGCGAATTCAGTACGGTGCCGTCGTCGACTTCATCGAGTTTCATGTCGGGCGCTTCGCTTGGTACGTATTCAACCTCGCAGATGCTGCTATCGTCTGTGGGGTCTTTGTGCTGATCGCCGAAAACCTATTGCGTCGTGAAATTACGACTGTACCCTTGCAGCGCAATGAACCCGGCGATAAGGAAACCTCATGAGCCGGTTCCGCCCTTTCCCGCCAGCCTTGTTTGCAGCCTTAGCACTCTGTCTTGCCGGATGCGGCAACGCTGAAAAGACTTTTGGTTTAAGAATTACTCCTCCCAACGCATTCGACGTCGCGTCGGAAGCGCCTCTATCGATGCCGCCTGAGCTAGGTACATTGCCCACCCCATCACCTGGCGAGCCGAGGCCCCAGGAGGTTGTTCCATCCCAGCAGGCTGAAGCTCTTCTTGCGCCGAGCACGGTCACCACCGCAGCGAAGTCTCCACTGGGACCAGGCCAACAGGAACTGCTGCAGCTAGCGGGCCCTCTCCCTCCCTCAAACATACGAGCTGCTGTAAATCGCGAAGCTGGGTTGACTTCAAAGCCGCCGGGGTTTGTCTCAGACCTAATGTTTTGGAAGCCGTCCAATTCCGCGGAAGAGAGCACTGCAGTGAATGCTCCAGCGGAACAGCAGCGGCTACAAGAGAACGCGGCCCTTGGAATCCCGGTAACCCGCGGACCGACTCCACGCGCCAGCGGATCAGACTCAGGTTTTTTGAACCGGATACTGGACATTTTTTGATCCTGACTCGAGCTGATAGCAAACGGGATTGCACGTGGCCAAATGCGAATTGTCATCGGCCGGCAACCATGTTGCCGCGTTACGATTTTGAGGCCCCATCCCAACGCAACTGAGCCGTCGGCCGCCCTGATTCTTGTCTTCGCGACTGCGGCCGGGTTGATTGTCGCCAATATTTACTATTCACAACCGCTCGTAGGGCTCATTGCCCGCGATCTTGCGATACAAGCCAGCACGAGTAGTGTGTTGGTCTCTCTTACCCAGCTTGGGTATTCTGCTGG
>JAJZCS010000184.1 GCA_021829055.1 Pseudomonadota bacterium | reverse complement strand
GACCGAAGAAATTGACGATCCGGCGATAGGTTTCGGCATCCCTGGGGGAAATCCGCTGCCAGGCCTCATAGGTTTCGCGCGCATCGCGGCGCGAGAAGAGCACCGCATCACCATCGAGGAAGGGATAAAAGTAGCCGAACTTCGCGCCGGGTGGGGCGAGCAGCTCAAGGCCGAAGCGCTCAAGGTCAAGGTCAAGATAGGCCGGACCATAATGGGGCATGAGAAGCGAGGCGTGCATGTTCAGCTTAACGCCCGGATGCAGCACCTCCTCGGTCGAACAGAAGGTGCCGGTTTCATCGCGACGTTCGAACAACGCCACGCGCAAGCCGGACTTCTGCAGATAGGCCGCGGTGGTAAGACCGTTGACGCCGCCACCGATCACGATGACGTCGTAGTCCGCTGGGGGACGGATCAAGGTCATGCTGGCTCCCCGGCTTTGTGGCGTGCGGTGATGGCCAGCCCGCGGCGCGGACCCTGCCGGCAAGAAGCTCGCACCCGATGCGTGGCACCGCGCGGATCCGGCCTTTTGTCTGCGGTAGATGCGCCACGATGTGCCAACCTTGTCCCCCAGCAGCAGCCAAATGATGCGGTTGAAAGCCGGACTGACTCTATGACCTTATTTGTTTGCTGTCTAACCACTATTTGTGCGACCAAATTGCACGTCTGCGTGTCATTCTCAGCTTGCGATCTGAAACACAGGACCGCCGTCAAGGACCCCTTTGGCGATCAGCCTGATGGCGTCGGGCCTGCCGATGCTGGCCTTCAGCAGCTCGCCGCACGGAGCAAAGCCAATTGCGGATTGGCGAGGACTACTGGACGGCATACGCGCTGGACTTTTTACTTGCCCGGTAAACCGCACGAAATGGCAGCTCTGCCGCTCGCCCTCCGGGCATAAGCCAACGTTACACGAGCGAACCGCCGCCATCGACGCGCAGAATCTGGCCAGTCGTGTAACCACCCCGCATCAGATAAAGATACGCTTCTGCCGCTTCCTGGGGCTCACCAACACGCGCGATCGGCAGATGCTTGGTCATCGCGCGCATACGCTCCTCGCGCGTTTCCGCCGGAATCGCATTCCAGACATCGGTACGGATGGCACCGGGACAGACCGCGTTGACGCGGATCGGCGCGAGTTCGGCAGCGAGTCCGCGCGTCAGGTGCTCAACCGCGCCCGCCATTGCGGTACTAACGGCCGTGCCCCTGCGCGGGCGATGGGCGACCATACCGTCGGTGAGTGTGATTGAGCCGGTTTCGCGCAGGTGGGGCACTGCATGCTTCGCCGCCGCAACCGCACCCCAGAAGCGCACCGCAAATAGCGACTCCGCGGCGGCGCGGTCGAGGGCGTCAAGTGTCATTCCACGCGCTGGCCCCCAATCGCCAGCGGTGAAAACGAGATGATCGAAGGCGCCGACGCCGGCGAAAAAGGCCTTGAGGCTATCCTCGTTGCGCACATCAACGGCGCGGCAGTCGGCCGCTGGTAGCGCCATACGCGCGGCCTCGATCTTGGCAGCGCTGCTCGACGCGACAATAACCGCTGCTCCCTCGCGCAAGGCACCCTCGGCCACGGCTCGGCCGATACCAGAAGTGCCGCCGATAACTACGATTAGTCGCCCTGTTAGTGCCATCACGGCCTCCCAATCACCCAAACCAACATTATGGCACGCATGCAGCCAAGCCAACCACCGTGGTCAGTCCGCGAATCCACTAAGCGTCCGTTCGCAAACGCGCGCAACCGCACGCCGGCACCTTTGCAGAACGGCCGATATCCACTTGTGTCCGATTTCGCGGAAAAACCCGGCACCGGAGTGATCATGGAATGCCGGCGGCCGCGGCGGTCATGTTGGATGGTGGCTACCAGTCCAAGCCGCCAGGGCCCCCGTGCCCGGGCCCGGATCAGCTTGGCGCGTTTTCCGAGGTTCTGGGCGGAGCCTGCGAAGTAGAACGCGTCACGGGCGCCACAGGGGTCACAACGATTTCGTCATTAACAGCGGTGTCCCTCCAACGATCGTCCGAATTTGGACACTTGCTGTTCGCCTGCGAACATAGACAGGTCGAAAGTGGCGGGTAACCCATTGATATTACGCCTTCCAGCTTGGCACGGACCTTGCTGCAGCGAAGCCGATATGGGGATTGGCAAAGGTAACTGAGATTACCGCGGGCTACTAGTCGAACTGCCTTCGGGGGCAGAGACCGTGACCGAGAGGGAGAGCCTATGTTCCGCAATTATCTGGTCAGCGCGTTCCGTAATGGCGTCCGCCAACGGCTCTATACCTTCATAAATCTGGTTGGGCTCGCGATCGCCTTGAGCTGTGGGATTTTCATAGCCCTCTATGTTCGAGATGAGCTGTCCTACGATCATTGGATCCGCGGAAGTCAGAACGTCTATCGTGTGGAAACCGTATCCAACTATCCGGGCTTCCCACCTGCACGCCAGACCGTCGCCCCGTTTCCTCTGGCCGCAGCGATGAAAGCGGATATTCCCCAAGTGAGCGCTAGTACGCGGGAAGTTATCGAGGAGATGACGGTACAGCGCGCCGATCGCCAGTTTGAAGAGAAAGTCGCATTTGTTGATCCAAACTTTTTTACGCTTATTCGGTTGCCGCTGGTCTCCGGGCTGGCGAACAAGGTTTTATCCGCGCCCAACAGCATCATTCTGACGCAAGAAGCGGCACGCAAATATTTTGGGAACCAGAACCCAATCGGCAGAACGTTGACGCTGGATGGAAAATACCCGCTCACCGTTACCGGCATCCTGCAGGACCCGCCCCACAATAGCACGTTTCAACAGCATTTTTTCGCTTCCAACCTCTCCAATGCAGATCAATTCAGTAGCAAGCGAATGTGGTTTGATCTGGAAACCTATACCTATGTACGGCTTGTGCCGCATGCCACCTTAAGCGCGGTATTATCTCAAACTAAGGATATTATCCGCAAAAATGCAAACCCCTCGCGCTTCATGCGCACCAAGCTTACGGGTGATCAGATTCTGCAGCCACTGCTTGTACACTTGAAAGACATCCATCTGGAAGGAACTGGCCACGGCAGCTGGATGGCGGTATATGGCTTCATCACCATCGCCATCCTCATTCTTGCGATTGCCTGCTTTAACTTCATAAATCTGGCGACAACGCGTGCACTGATGCGGGCCCGCGAGGTGGGACTACGCAAAGTACTGGGTGCAAGCCGTCGGCAGCTCATAATTCAGTTTCTAAGCGAGTCGCTCCTCAATGCGGTCTTGGCATTGGCTATCGCGATCGCGGCCGTGGAACTTCTAACCCAAAGCTATGATCGTTTAGTGGGACGACCGATCACCTTTCAATCCTCGGCGAACTGGTCCTTCATCCTTATGGTCGCCAGCGTTACAATTTTAGTTGGCTTACTGAGTGGCATCTATCCAGCGTTTGTACTTTCCAGCTTCCGACCGGCCACGGCACTACGAACAGGGTTAAACCGGCGTACCGGCTCAGGACTCTTACACACCAGTCTAGTGGTTCTTCAATTTGCAATATCGATAGGATTGGGTATTGCGACGCTCGTAGTGTTTGCACAAGTCCGCTACGCGCAACGGGTCACTCTTGGATTCAACCACAACAACATTGTCGTTTTGTCAGGTTTGTACCACGTTCCCGAGGTCCGCCGAGCAAGCCTGGTGCAACACCTGCGAACCAGTCCTTACGTGATCGCTGTCACCCAGTCTAGCGCCGTGCCTTTTGGCCACAATTGGCAGGGAACCGCAGTCAGCACGGCAGCCACCGCCCACGGAACACTCACGCGCATACTATCGGCGTCACCGAGCTTCTATAGATTCTATGGCATCAAGCTGCTGGCAGGACGCTTGTTGTCGTCAAGCCGTGGACTGGATGTTATGCACGGCAAACCGTATGGTCCTATTGATGCCGGAAAGAACATTCTTGTAAATGCGGCGGCCGCACATGAACTTGGCTTATCCCCGCAGCAAGCGGTAGGACGCATCGCCTATGTTGGCCCCAACCGTGCGCCTGCCCGTATTGTGGGTGTCGTCCAAAACACAAGATTTCGGGGCCCATTCGGAAAGGTCGATCCCACTGTCTACATAGATCGCCCCTATTCGGGATTTACCATATCGATCCGTTTGAAGAGTGATGATCTACCTCAAGCGCTCGCATTCATCGATAGGTCTTGGCATCAATATGCTCCAAATTTTGCCGTGCGAAGACACTTCCTGAACGCCAGATTCGCCAGCCTTTTTACTACCTACAGACGACAGGGCTCGATGTTTGTAACATTTGTCGTCATTGCGATCTCCATTGCCTGTCTGGGGCTCTTTGGACTTGTGGCATATGCTGCCGAGCGTCGTACCAGGGAAATTGGCGTTCGGAAGACATTTGGTGCAAAAACTCTTGACGTCATGAGGCTACTGCTCTGGCAGTTTTCGCTACCCGTTCTGCTTTCCAATGTCATTGCCTGGCCTGTCGCTTGGTATTACCTACATGGCTGGCTGCAAGGCTTCGCTACCCGAGTTTCTCTAAGTCTCCTATATTTCCTAGCTGCAGGTTTGATCGCACAGGTGATCGCATGGATCACTATCGCTGCACATGCCTTCCGTATGGCCCGGGCTAATCCGGTTGAGAGCTTGCGCTATGAGTGATATCAAGATTCCCCGGCGAAAGCCGAGTAGGTGGCAAGGGCGGCCATTGTCCATTTACGGAAATCGAGCATATGTGATGTATGGATCTTAGTTGCGCCCATACCTTCTGAATGCCGTGACCAGGTGATCGAATACTGCATTGAC
>JAJZCS010000183.1 GCA_021829055.1 Pseudomonadota bacterium | reverse complement strand
ACAGGCCAGCTCGGAGCAAGGCCGAGACCAACCCAATTGACGATTTGCGCAACAATAAAGAACAGCACGACGTAGGTCCCGAGAACACGCCCAAAATCCCAAGGACCAAGATTAACAAACGTACCGTACGCGGCAAGAGCAGCTGTGCCCGCGAGCAGCCGCACGACTCGTGTCGTACCCGTCGCATGAAGGCCGGTGCGCATCAGCGCGTCGCCACCGACCTCCAAAAAAGCCGCCAGTAAGAGCAAGGCCAGAATAGCTACCAAACTAGCCACTTGCTTCATGTGCCGGCTGCGGTCAGCAAGATATCGAGAGCCGCCTGCAACATATACGACGCAGCCAGGGCATCAACCCGTACAGCGCGTTTGGCACGAGTAAGGTCAGCTCCAATCATCGCTCGATTTGCTTCAGCCGAAGAGAGACGTTCGTCCATCATCGCAACGGGAAGAGAAACAACGCCCGATATCGCGTGAGCCCAATCGCGCGCTGCTTGGGCAGCGGGCCCGAAAGAACCATCCATCAACAGCGGAAGGCCGACCACAATACCTCCTGCCCCCTCTTTTACTGCAATGTTCCGAATCACTGCTGTCGTTTGCGCGAGCTTGCCGCGCTTCATAGAACCGTAGGGAGACGCCAGCCGCCGACAAACATCCGACAAGGCAATTCCAACGACCCGCGAACCGGGGTCAAGCCCAATGAGGCGACTGTTGCGAGGCAATATCGATAGGAAGTCCGTCAGGTTGAACAGTGTCATAGTCACGTTTATGGTTAGGTCTGACTGTAAAACAAGGGATCCACCATGTCACTCGACCCCGCGACAGTACGCCGGATCGCTAAGCTCGCGCGTATCCACCTCGACGATGATGATGAGTTGCCACGCCTGCAAAAGGAACTGAACACGATTCTTGGATATGTCGAACAATTAGCCGAAGTAAATGTTGAGGGAGTGATGCCGCTCTCTGGAGGCATGGAGATTGCCATGCGGATGCGCGAAGACGTGGTCAACGACGGTGGTTATCCAGAGAAAATCCTCGCCAACGCTCCCGACCGGATTGGTGATTTCTTTGCAGTGCCGAAAGTAGTGGAATGAAGACGCTTGATTGGACGATCGTGGAGACATTGGCTGCGCTGGATTCAGGACAGGTTTCTGCACTTGAACTGACCGAAGCACATATTGCCGCAGTCGAGTCGTTGAACCCGCACCTGAATGCGTTCATTACGATAACATCTGAGATAGCGCGGAAGCAGGCGCACGCGGCCGACGTGGCTCGACGTGCAGGGGCCGCCCCTGCCCTCGCCGGCATTCCTCTCGCCATCAAGGATTTGTTTTGTTCTGAAAATGTGCGGACAACCGCCGGTTCGAAAATTCTTGGGCCGTTTATACCCCCTTACGAGAGCACTGTGTCTGGCAAGCTGTTTAGTGCTGGCGCAGTGATGCTGGGCAAAGCAAATCTCGATGAGTTCGCAATGGGGTCTTCGAACATCACCTCGGCTTACGGTCCTGCTGCCAATCCCTGGAAACGGGGCGACGGTGCCAAACTGGTGCCGGGCGGATCTTCCGGGGGCTCCGCATCTGCCGTTGCGGCACGTATTGCGATGGGAGCGACGGGAACCGACACCGGTGGCTCCATTCGCCAACCGGCGTCATTTTGTGGTATCGCTGGCATCAAACCAACCTACGGCCGCTGCTCCCGCTTCGGAATCATCGCCTTTGCCTCATCGCTTGATCAAGCTGGGCCGATGGCGCGAAGTGTTGAGGACTGTGCAGTGCTGCTTGAAGTCATGAGCGGTTTTGACCCGAAGGACAGCACGTCGGCTGATAGGACGGTCCCGAATTTCCGGGCCGCCTGTGGACGCAATATCGCCGGCATGCGCGTCGGTATTCCAGTTGAATACCGTGTCAGCGGTATGGCGCCAGAGATTGAAAAATTATGGCAAGCAGGGATCGACTGGCTCAAGCACGAAGGAGCTGAGATCTTCGATGTTTCCCTGCCACACACGAAATATGGATTGGCCGTCTACTACATCGTCGCCCCTGCCGAAGCATCATCGAATCTAGCGCGGTACGACGGTGTCAGGTTTGGAACACGTGTGGAAGGAGAAGACCTGATCGAGTTGTACGAACGCACCCGAGCGGCAGGATTTGGTGCCGAAGTCAAACGCCGGATCATGATTGGCACCTATGTCCTGTCAGAGGGTTACTACGACGCCTACTATCTGAAGGCGCAAAAAATACGGTCACTCATCCTCCGTGATTTCAGAGAGGCGTTCGCAAATGTTGATGTGCTTCTAACGCCAACAACGCCTTCGGCTGCGTTTGCCATAGGCGAAAAAATGGACGATCCGGTAACAATGTATCTAAATGACGTATTCACTGTTCCCGCGTCTCTCGCTGGGGTGCCGGCAATGAGTGTCCCGGCCGGCTTGGATTCGTGCGGATTGCCGCTGGGACTGCAGGTGATTGGGCGTCACTTTGACGAAGAGAGTGTCTTTGCGATAGCGGCGGCGCTCGAACGGGCCGCGGACTTCAGATCCCTGCCCGCGCTGCGCGCAGGAGCGACCCCATGAGCTATACGATCGAAGGTGCAACAGGCCCATGGGAGCTGGTCATCGGATTGGAAGTGCATGCCCAGATAATCTCCAAATCAAAGTTGTTCAGCGGTGCTGCAACTGATTTTGGTGCCATAGAAAATAGTCAGGTTAGTTTCATTGATGCGGGCTTTCCCGGGATGCTGCCTGTGATCAACCGCGAATGTGTTGCTCAGGCGGTTCGGACCGGGTTGGGGCTCGAAGCTCATATTAATCTGGTCTCGCGCTTCGACAGAAAGAATTATTTCTACGCTGATCTTCCTCAAGGCTATCAAATAAGCCAGTACAAACACCCAATCGTCGGCGCCGGCAAAATCGAAATCCAGCTCGAGTCCGGAGACGTAAGAACGATCGGTATCACACGCCTGCATCTCGAACAGGACGCCGGCAAGAGTATGCACGATCAGCACGCCAGCAAGTCGCTTGTGGATCTAAATCGATCGGGCATTGCATTGATGGAAATTGTCAGCGAACCCGACATGCGTAGCCCTGAAGAAGCAGGGGCGTACCTGCGTAAGCTCCGAACTATCGTCCGTTATCTAGGCACTTGCGACGGCAATATGGACGAAGGCTCAATGCGCGCAGATGTGAACGTTTCTGTACGCAAACCTGGAGAGGCATTTCGTACTCGTTGCGAAATTAAGAACGTCAACTCGATTCGTTTCGTGATGCAGGCTGTCGAGGCCGAGGCACGACGGCAAGTGGGGGTTTGGGAGGCTGGAGGTACGGTCGACCAGGAAACACGGCTCTTCGACCCAACCCGTGGTGAGACGCGCTCCATGCGGAGTAAGGAAGATGCCCACGACTACCGGTATTTTCCGGAACCCGATCTCCAGCCCCTCGTGCTGGATGAGTCCTGGATCGAAGAATTAAAATGCTCCCTTCCGGAGTTACCCGACCAAAAATACACACGATTGATGCGCGATTACGGAATCCCTCCTTACGATGCGGCTATCCTGGTAATGGAGCGATCGACCGCCGATTTTTACGAGCTTGTGGTACGGGGGCGTGACGGTAAGCTTGTGTCGAATTGGATGCTCGGCGACTTCTTTGCCGGCCTGAACAGAACTGGCCGGACGATCGAGACAAGCCCTGTTTCAGCAAATAATTTTGGCTATCTTCTTGATCTTATCACCGACGGGACAATTAACGGCAAGATCGCGAAGGAGATCCTTGAAATCATGATTGACACGGGTGAGGCGCCGCGCGCGATTGTGGAAGCCCGTGGGTTGCGCCAGGTGACAGATACCGGAGCAATCGACGCCGCAATCGCACAAGTCATGGAAGCCAATGCTGACAAGGTGGCGGAGTACAGATCCGGCAAGGAAAAACTATTTGGTTACTTTGTTGGACAAGTGATGAAAGCAATGTCTGGAAAAGGAAACCCGGCTCTGGTCAACGAAGCCCTGAAAAAAAAGCTCTAATTCAACGCCTCTTCAAGGGCATCCAGCTAGACTCTGTCAGTTGTGCATTGAATCAGGATCGGCCTTCTCCAAGGCGGAGCTGACGTGATTCAAGATAGTCGCTGGGCAGGAGGCCAGCGGCAATGGTTCGACCGCTTTCACTTGATTTACGAATTCGCGTTGCGGCTGCATTGAAGGAAGGTTTGACCGTCCGGGATGCGGCGAAGCGCTTCGGCGTGTCGGTGGCATCTGCGGTGTAGATCGGCCAGCTTGCAGGATCGGCGGCAATCGCCTGCCAGTCCTCCTCGGGGCGACCGATACACTGACCAACCGCCTCGCGACCAGGTTGGATTGGGCAGTGCGTGCCTTCGCCGCTGATCTGCGGGCCGACGGCATTCAAGTGTCCCATGACGCGGTCTGGCGCTTCATGCGCCGGCGAGGGCTCACCTTCCAGAAAAACGCTGCTGGCGAGTGAGACGGAACGCCCGAAGCTGGCTCGGCTGCGGATGCGCTGGAGAACCCATCAACACCGCGTTGATCCAGCCCGGCCGGTCTTTGTCGACGCGAGACCCGGGTCAAGACCAACGTGACCCGCACGCGCGGCTGTGGAGTCCGCGCGGCACACCATTGTTGGCCAAGGGTTCCGCACGGGTATTGGAAGACGCTGACATTCCTCGCCGGGCTGCGTCATCGATGGGCCGGTCAACGGGGGATCCTTCACCGCCCGGGTCGAACAGTTCCTCGTGCCGACGCTCAGCCGAGGCTGACATCCTCATTGCCGACAACCTCGGCAGCCACAAAGGC
>JAJZCS010000182.1 GCA_021829055.1 Pseudomonadota bacterium | reverse complement strand
TCGGTGTTGGTATGGAAATTGGCCACTAAAACAGCGAAACTGTGGAAGTTGGGCGTTAGTGGGCGCATGTATGATCATCTATGAAGGTTGTTATTAGAAGCGAACGGGGATTGCTCTGGATCACCTACTCGAGCCCCAAGTAAAGAATTCGCCCTTTAGCAGATGCTCGAAAGTGCGCAGCAGGAGCGCGAATTCCTTCTCGCTGCGCAATTCGTCATGCATTGAAGCCAGGCCGCTGATGCAGGCGATCAGCACCCTGACGCCGACGTCGATGTCGATGCTGCGCGCCAGCTCACCGCGTGCCCGGGCGCGCTGCAGCATCTCACGGAAAAAAATCTGGAAATCTGTTGTCTCCTCGGGCTCGAGCCATTCCAGCTCGTCGCTGCGCCGGATTTCCTCCCACGAGGCGGCGGCAAATCGCATCAACCCTGGCCGCCGTTGCGACAGCTTGATGACCCGCTCCAGCCCCAGGCCAAGCTGCTGCATACTGCTCGCATCCGGCACGGCGCGGCATGCGGCGCGGTATTCGTCCAGTAGCGCTTGGTTCGCCGCGCGCAGTGCCTCCCGGTAGATAGAGGCCTTGGAATCAAAATAGTGATACAGGGAACCGCTGGTCAGGCCTGCGCACAAGGCGATGTCATGGTTGCTTGCCTTGGCATAGCCCTTCTTGGCGAAACATTGAATCGCCGCAGCGATGATCTTGTCGCGCCGATCGGCCTCATCGCACTTTCCGACCGGACGGCCGAGTTTCTTGGCCTGTTTTTTTTCTGCTTTCGCGCCCATTCTTCGTTATCCGTAACCCACCTAGGTGTTTAGTCCCAGGCTGTCGTGAAACAGATTTACTCTGAATCGTTCTGGCTGCTTCGTCCAGATTTTGCAGATGTATTCATAGGGCGTGAGAAAGGCATGGACGTGCGTCCCGTAGTGATAGCGTTTCACGGTCGTTTCCTTCAGCGTTCGCTCCATGCGCTCGACCTGGCCGTTGGTCCAGGGATGATTGAATTTGGTGAGCCGGTGCTCGATGCCATTGCCCTCGCAGGTTCTATCGAAGATATCCTCCCACCACAGCGCCGTCCGTTCTGTGCGGTTCTTGGGCAGCTCGGCGAACTGGATACCATTGCCGGTGAGCACAATATGAATTTTGTAGGGAACGGCTTTGGTAAGGGCTTTGAGGAAATCCGAGGCCGTCTGTCGGTAAACTCGCTGTGCAACTCCACATAGGAGAACTTCGATGTCCGGTCGATGGCGACAAACAAATAGAGCTTGCCTTCTTCGGTCTGGACCTCGGCGATGTCAATGTGGAAGTAGCCGATCGGATAGGACTTGAACTTCTTCTTGGCCGGCTTTTCGCCCTTCGTCTCGGGCAACCGGCGAGCCGTTTCGCTAGTCGTCTGGTGAGAAGCTGAAAATCGCATGATACCCCCTTCGCACGTCGCGCTGACGTCAACTGGTTCGTCCGACCAGGACGACAGCGCAGCCAAGGCCGACCCCAGGGATACGAGCACCGGAACATGCCGGCGACCGCGAACACCACATAGGCCCGCTGAACCAGTCCAACGCCATACTGAGGCGACCGGTCACCGTCGACCTCGAAGAGAGCCATGAGCCTGGCCAGCGAAATCCAAAGATGGCAGCTTGACAACCGCGATTAGTGAGCCTCCAGGGTCACGACCGGAAACTACACCATTATCACAAAACGTGGCACCGCATTTGAACGTCAACCTCGCTTTCGGCGCCCCCAAACCTTGAAAAAACTCACATCAAGTCAACCCCATACCGGCCAAACTGCCGAACTCCAGGAGTTGAAGGTCTTGAAGCCTATTGCCATTCCGTTCAGCACTGACGCGGATGGCGCCATAGGTCTCAACTCACGCCCTACGAATGTTGCAGCTAATAGGCAGGTGCTTTAGACCTTGCACGGTATTGCTCACGTAAAATGCCGGATTTCCAGCCAGTTCTATGTTATCGAAGCGCGCGAAAAGTTCAGAATAAAGCGCACGCAACTCCATCTTTGCCAGATGCACGCCGAGGCAAGTGTGCACGCCGGACCCAAACCCGAGATGCTGGTTCGGCGACCGGTCGATCTTAAACGAGTGAGGGGACTCGAATACCTCTTCGTCGCGATTTCCCGACGGGAAAGCCATGAGCAAAGAATCTCCCGCCCGGATCAGCTGGTCACGCAACCTATAATCTTCAACCGCGGTGCGGAAAAAATGCTTTATTGGACTTACCCAGCGAAATACCTCGTCAATAGCAGTTGGCAGAAGTGCTGGGTCGGCACGCAATTTTGCCATTTGCTCAGGAGCTTCAAGGAGCGCATGGAGGCCCCCCGCTGAGGACATACTGGTCGTATCGTGACCGGCAATTGCAAAAATGACGTAATAGGACATAGCGGCAAGCTCCGTCATCGCCTCGCCATCGACCTGCGCATTGGCTATGATGCTGGCAAGATCATCGCGAGGATTTTTCCGCCGCTCCGCTGCTAGCACTCGAAAATATTCGAAAAATCTCTGAAACGCTTCAATCTTTGTCGCGCCAATCTCTTCCTCGCTACCTATATCTGGATCGGTTGTGTAGGCAAGCATTCGGCTATACTTCAGTAACAACTCCTCGTCTTCTTGCGGTATTCCAAGAATCGTCATAATAACTCGGAGTGGATATGGTGTGGAGACGACTTGACAAAAGTCAGCATTCCCACCCGCGCTTTCTAGCCGGTCTACGAACTCCTTGGCGATATTGGTAATATCCAACTCTAGTTTCTTGAGCTTGGCTGGCATGAGCCAGGGCTGAGCGATGCCGCGATGGGCGCGATGATGCATTCCGTCCATGTTCACGAGACTCTCGAACGGAATTTTTCGGCTGCCGGTAACCTCCATTATCTGTTCTTCTTCTTTGTATGTCTGCAGTATAGATCGGGGTGCATTGAGAAAACGGTCGTTCTGCCGTTCAATTTCCCTGATGTCGTTATGTTTGGAAATTGTCCAGAATGGCTCGTAATTGGTGGGTGTAGTCCAGTGCACAGGCGCCTCGTGTCTCAGTTTATCGAAAAGTTCGTGGTAAAGCCTGGCATTGGCGTAAGTGTCCGGCGAGCAGATTAAATCGTCGATATTCGTATCATCAATTTTCATGTCCAAAGCTTACTCCTTACAATTAATTCGGTCTTCTTGGTGAAGATCGTCTTCACATCTGATTGCAATAGCGAGCATAGAGCATGACCTACGGGAGCGCTCCACATTCCGGAATTGTACCTAGTGCATCGTCCCATATCGCAAATCCAGGCCCTCGACCGCACCCAACCAAACCTTTTGATGCGCTCGCACATGAACGCTGGCCAAGATGATTTCCGCGATGCGAGTTCCTAACACAACTGCGACCTACAACTAGCCAATGGGTCATTTGGGTTGTCTCGTGTCTTGGATTGATCACACCATCTGCTCGTTATCTTGCGAACTCTGGCATCAGCTCAGCATGGTTGCGGATGAGTTGTTCCCCGTGTCTGGCTGATATTTTAATACGCTGTCGCCAAAATCGGCGATGATGCATTATTATAGCAGTTGCCCCGACGACTAGCGCGCTGCGCAATCCTTCATCGTCGGCACGTGTGATCCTACCAGACCTTAGCTTGCCCGCGGTCGAGTGATCTTTTGGTGTCAGGCCGGCCCAGGCCGCAAGCTGTCTACCCGATCGAAATCGCGCGGGTTCCTGTGTCTTCATGGATAGCAAAACCCGCCGATTGGACCGACGGCGGGAGTCTTGGCAAGGCGCCGGCTGCGTCCATCGGCCCGATGCCAAGCCATGAGCTTAGCATCGACCGCCTCGATCTCCTCTTGCGGCCGCGCGTATTCATTGGCCTTGATGGCAAACAGCTCGCGGACCAGGGCTGGCAAATTTTCGCTGGCACTTATGCGCTCAAGCACCGTTGTCAAGTGCGCCATTCCCTCGGCGACAGTAACATCGAACTCAGCTGCATAGGCACAAATAGTGTTAGCCAACTGCGTGCGTTTACGGATCAGCCGAACGCGCACCCCGACCAGCATCAAGGCTGCTTGCTGCTCAGCCGTGTTTACTGGCACGAAACACATCGTCGGTCGGCTCATTGCCTCACAGAGCGCCTCGGCATCCGCCGGATCGTTTTTGCCATGCTTGACGTACGACGGCTTGGCCAGTTGAGGCGGTATCAGTCTCACCATGTGCCCAAACGATTGCGGCAACGGTGCCCAATGGTGGCTGCCACCATATGCCTCAATCACAATTGCCGTCGTCTCAATTTTTTCTAAGAACGCAACCATCGTCTTTCGCGCCAGCTTCATGCGCAGAGTCGGCGCCTCCGCCGCATTTACACCATGGGGTTGGAAAATATGCTATCGACGTGTCCAATCCCAATTCTGATAATCTGCTCCACGGGCGGCCTCTTTTGTCCGAGATCATCATCGACCTAAGTCTGGCACATTCGATACCGTCGGCGGCTGTCCACACCAACATGACTACAAACGTCACGGCGCCACGGCCCCGTTCGCCGCCTTGAACGTCCTGGAGGACACCGTCATCGGTCGCTGCATGCAACGTCACCGCCATCAAGAGGCCGTCCGCGTCCTCAATGCCGTCAAGGCCCATGTGACCGCCGGTAAAGTCATCCACGTCATCCTCGGCAATTACAAAACCCACAAGCATCCCAATGTATTCGCTTGGCTGGCGCGTCATCCGCGCTGGGTCTTTCACTTCGCGCCTGCCTCCAGCTCCTGGCTCAACGCCGTGGAAAACTTCTTCCCCAACCTCACCCGCCAACGGCTGGCCGTGCC
>JAJZCS010000181.1 GCA_021829055.1 Pseudomonadota bacterium | reverse complement strand
CCAGCTCTCCAGCGTCTGCCCGATGAAGTCGCGGAACCGGCGGGCCGGCTTGCCGGTGGCGGTGCTTTCGGCCTCGGCCGCCGTGAGTTCGGCGTTGATTTCCGCGACCAGGCGCGCGTTACGCGCGCCAGGATCACGCCGATATCGCTCCATTATCCACCCAAGTCCCCCAACGGCTGCATCAGAGACACAGGCCGAGCCATCACATCACCCTCGTAAGAAAACCGGGCTAAATGGCAAATTGAACAAATCTTCAACAATGCGCCAGGTCACCTAATTTTGAGGACATCAACTCGCCGTGCAAGAGTTTAGCAGGACGATCAATATCACTCTACATCTTCTACTTTTTTAGATCTCTAACAATCCGACAAAACATCTTTAATAGAGCAAGTGAGAGCCGACAACTCTTCGGATTGGATGGTGAGAGCCGGGGTAAGGTAGATAATGTTACGAAGGGGCCTCACCCAAACACCACGCCTTATGAATTCGTTTTGCAACGCGCCAACATCGCGGATGCTCTTTAGCTGGACAACGCCAATTGCACCCATGACACGGACATCAACGACATTTGATATCCTCCTGCACACTCCAAGTTCAGATTTCATCTGCGCGCCGATCTTGTGTGCTTGTCCTATCCGATCCTCGGATTCGAACAGGTCGAGTGACGCATTAGCAGCAGCACACCCTAACGGATTGGCCATGAAAGTCGGTCCATGCATAAAAGCCTTTGCCGAATCATCAGAAAGGAAGATTTTGAATATCTCGCTACTAACAATTGTGGCCGCCAGCGGTGATGTACCGCCAGTTAACGCCTTTGACAACGTCACGATGTCCGGGCGAACACCAGCCAGTTGGTGGGCAAACATAGCTCCGGTTCTTCCAAAGCCCGTAAAAATCTCATCAAATATCAGAGTTAGACCATAATGATCGGCATAGGCACGAAGAAGGTGCAGAACTTCGGGATCATGAAACACCATTCCGCCCGCCCCTTGAACCAGAGGCTCAACGATAATGCCAGCAAGATCCGACGCGTTCAAATCCATAAGCTTCTCGAACTCGGATCGCGTTTCCGCGTTGCGCGGGAGGGGAGCAATGACATGCTCCATGAGCATGCCAGAAAACAGCGCGTGCATGCCTTCCTCGGGGTCGCAGACTGCCATGGTCGCCATAGTATCGCCATGGTAACCGTCACGAAAAGCCATGAACTTGCCACGACGTTTGCCGCGATTGAGCCCCGCCTGAATCGCAATTTTCATCGCGACCTCGACTGCAACGGAGCCAGAATCCGTAAAAAAGACGCGCTCTAAGCCTTCCGGTGTAAGGCTCGCGAGTCTTGCCGCCAGACGGTAGGCTGGCGCATGGGCCAAGCCGCCGAACATCACATGCGGCATCTCCCGAATCTGGGCGGCTACTGCAGCGGCAATATGCGGATGATTATACCCGTGGCACGCAGTCCACCATGACGCAACCCCGTCAATAAGTTCCCGGCCATCGGCGAGCATGATTCGGCTGCCTGCTGTACGCACCACTGGGAGCGGCATAGAAGCCGTCTGCATCTGGGTATAGGGAAGCCAGATGTGGTTCCACCCCTTATCTAGCCAGTCTGGTATGCTCATGCAACGCGGGTGAGTCCAAGTTTTTCAAACAATTCGTTATCTCTTTCGACGGCAGGGTTACTTGTTGTTAATAGCGTATCTCCGTAAAAAACTGAATTGGCACCCGCGAGAAAACACAACGCTTGGGCCTCGTCAGAAAGCGCTTCACGCCCCGCTGATAGCCGGACAAATGAGGCGGGCATGGTTATTCGTGCCACTGCGATCATGCGGACGAAATCAAGTGGATCGAGCGGAGCCACATCTTCGAGCCTAGTGCCACGCACCTTAACCAGCGCATTAATCGGAACCGATTCGGGGTGCGGATCAAGATTGGCCAAAGTCTCGAGCAGCCCAGCCCGGTCTTCCTCGCCCTCGCCCATGCCGATGATGCCGCCGCAACATACGCTGATCCCGGCGTCACGGACGGCCGCCAGTGTATCAAGGCGGTCCTGATACGTCCGGGTGCTAATAATATCGCCGTAGAACTCGGGCGAAGTATCAAGATTATGATTGTAATAATCAAGACCAGCCTTTTTGAGACGCTTCGCTTGCTCGGGGCGCAACATGCCAAGCGTTACGCAGGTCTCAAGACCAAGTGATTTGACGCCCTCGACCATCTCCACAACCCGTTGGAGGTCGCGATCCTTGGGCGATCGCCACGCTGCACCCATACAAAACCGCGTGGCACCAGCATCTCTGGCGCGGATTGCTGCTTGCAGGACGGGTGCGATATCCATCAACTTAGAAGCAGAAACCCCGGTCTCAGCGCTCGCGCTCTGAGGACAATATCCGCAATCCTCGGGGCAACCTCCCGTCTTGATTGAAAGCAAGGTTGAAATTTGAACGGCGGTTGGATCGAAATGGGTACGGTGTGCAAGTTGCGCCTGGAAAATCAGTTCTGGCAGGGGCAGCGCAAGCAATGCTCCAATTTCATCTCGCGTCCAGTTATGGCGCAGACCTGAAAAGGCCGGCGGCGAAACTACGGGTCGATCAACGGTCACAGACATATATCCTCCGGATATCTCTTCTCCATGGTAGTCTTGCGTGATGCGAACGTGAAGTGGCCCGCGTCATGTGCCCGCGTTTTCTCACTCTTTTGGTAGGACCACGTGACGGCGGCGATCTGTGGTCCACCCAACGGGCATGGAATCGACACACAGCTACGATGCTGCTGCCGAGACAGGCGTAACAACGGTCGCAGCAATGGGCCCGACTAGAAATAAATGATGGAGGGTCTTGTGCACAACCTACCGGCCATGCACAGTTGTTCCTCGGCTTCGAGCCTGTCACCCGCCCGAAACACGACGTGGAGTCTTTTCAGCAGTTCCACCAGGAGGAGCAAATCGGTCATTTGGAACCAGAACCCCGGACCAACCGTGCTGCCGCTGTCCGTATTTCGCGCTCATAGTCGGGATACGATTCAGCTGATATGCCGCGCGTCACAGGGAAAATCAGTCTGCGGCCGTGAAAACTATGAGTAATTTTTTCATCACCGCAACAGGAACAGAAATCGGCAAAACGCATGTTACCGCCGACATCGTCCGACATTTGCGCGCGGCGGGCTCAATGGCACGCGCAATAAAACCCGTGGCAAGCGGTTATGATCCGACACGACCGCAAGCAAGCGATGCCGGCGTGCTGTTGGCGGCAATGGGCGAACCAGCCAGCGATCCAGCAATTGCGCGCATCTGCCCTTGGCGCTTTGCAGCGCCACTCTCGCCCCACATGGCCGCGGCACGCGAAGGGCGACGCATCAATTTTGATCAGCTCCTTCATTTTTGCCGGGATAACTTTGGGCAGGCATCCGCGCCTCTGTTCATTGAAGGCGTCGGTGGCGCAATGGTCCCGCTCGACAACAATTATACGGTACGCGATTGGATCGCTGAATTATCGCTTCCAGCCATTGTTGTGGCCGGTGCCTACCTCGGCGCGATCAGCCACACCCTATGCACAATCGAAGCTCTTCGTGCCCGCGGCGTGACAATCCTAGCCGTTGTGGTCAACGAGCGCGGCCTAAGTCCTGTCCCCGCCTCGGAAACGATAGCGACCATCGAACGGCACTGCGGCGACGCGCGGATCCACGTAGCAGAATATGGCGCTACAAACTGGTGGAGTTTTGCGGGGAGGTAACGGGGAACGGATGTCGAAAGGCATACCCCGACGCCACGGGGAGGGCTTGCCGATCGGCCGCCGGGGTTCTATAGCCGGCGCCGGCATGGGGCCATAGCTCAGTTGGGAGAGCGCCTGAATGGCATTCAGGAGGTCGGCGGTTCGATTCCGCTTGGCTCCACCAAAAAGAATATTGTCCATTCCGGACACATAGGTAACGGAATGTTCCCAAGACATAGGTAACAACCTCGTGCCGACCGTTTTGCTGCGGGTGCCCTGGCTTGATGCGCTCGATGGTGATGCCGAGGCGTAACCACCAGACCGAGAGCCTGGAGAGGTTGAAGAGGGCGTTCGGGCTGGCGAACGGCACGCCGATGCCGGAGCGGGTGGCGGCGGGCGCGGCCTTGATGGCTGACCAGCCCGTTGCGGTCGAGCACGGCATGGATGGACGCGAGCCAATGTGTGAATCGGCGTGGAATAAGGACCCCCTTTTGGAGTGCGCCCCTGCGGGTGGACAGAATCAAGCTGCCGTTTTGACCGTCTGCCGGGCGTGTTGATCCTCGAACTGCACAGGGCCATTGGAAAACCCTGGCATTCCTGGCGGCTCTGCGGTCAGACCGCATCGACGCCCCGCTTGTGCTGGAGGGGCCGATCAACGGCACAAGCTTTGCCGCGCACCCCAAGCAGTGTCTCGTGCCGACATTGTCGCCCGGCAACATCGTCATCATCGACAATCTCGGAAGCCATAAAAGCCCGGCAATACGCAAGGCCCTGCGCGAGGCAGGCGCCAGGCTTCTGTTCCTGCCGCCTTACAGTCCAGACCTGAAACCCATCGAGGCCGGTCTTCGCCAAACTCAGAACGCTGCTCCGCAAGGCCGCCGAACGCACCCTCGAGGCAACCTGGAAACGCATCGGAACACTGCTTACAGCCTTCAAGCCAGAAGAATGCACAAACTACCTCAGAAACTCAGGATATGCGTCAAATTAGGCGAAAGAGACTCTAGGTTCTGTGGACTCTAAGGGATTCCCATAAGGCGGCGAATCAGATTCAAGGCTTCTTTTTTGGGAGGAAGCCTTGGGTGTGTTGGACCGATTGGTGCTGAGCGACGCAAGCTGGGAGCGGATGG
>JAJZCS010000180.1 GCA_021829055.1 Pseudomonadota bacterium | reverse complement strand
ACAACAATTTTCCCATCAGTGGAGTTGTGCAATTTCACTATTATGGATAGATGGGGATCATCGCTATGATGGAGTACGAAGGGATTTTGATTGCTGGGAGAGGCACTTGTTGCCTGGATCATATATTGCTTTTGATGACGCCTTGGATCCCAGTTTGGGGCCACTGAAAGTCATTGAGGAGCTGATGAGGTCTGGGTCGTATCTACCAGTTGCACGTGTAGGGAAAATTGTTGTTTTATGCCGGGCCAGCAACGAAAGCTTTCCGGAAGATTGAGAGATGTTTTCATCTTTAAACTGGTTACTGATTCATGACTGGTCTCCAGGATGGCAAGCAATCTTTGCCGTAGTTTTACACGTCGAAAATAAACGGTTTTCTACCGATGGATAGCCTCGATATTTTGCCAATCTCGGAGAGCGAGCCTATTTGGAACCACCTGAGGTGGAATAGCTATCTGTCCATGCATCACAAATTGCTTTACGTGGCCACGCCGAAGGTAGCCTGTACGTCGCTAAAGTGGTGGTTCGCTTCGCTGGAAGGGTACTCGGAGGCTTTGCGAGACTTAAATGGAAGTTGGGAGACCGACCCGGATCTTGTCGTTCACGATACCTTTCACATAGTTGCCCCGGGGGTGACTGGGCTGCTTCCCGCGGCGCTGGTTGAAGCGCTCACTGCTGATGATTACTTCAGATTTGCGGTAGTACGGAATCCCTTCAAGCGGATTTTTTCCGCTTGGCAATCAAAGATCCTGTTGCGAGAGCCTTTGCAGATGTGCACATATCTGCAACAGGATTTTTTGCATCATCCGATCGGCGATGCATGTGATATTTCAAAAGCCTTTGAGCGATTCCTCGAATATCTAGCTGCCAGCGAGGCACCAGTGTTCCGCGACGTTCACTGGATGCCCCAAATGGACATTTTGCGCCCCGATCTCGTCAGCTATTCAATGCTTGCCAAAATCGAGGATACCGTTGCCCTCAATCGTGCACTGCTGAATCGGCTCGGCCCGGGGTTCGAGGACCCGTTTGCAGCGAAGCGTTCGAATGAGAGCCTGATACCTTATCTACCCGAGCTTATTACCCCCCGTAGTCTTGAGCTGATACATACGATCTATGCTGCCGATTTCGAAGCCTTCGGATACCCGCCGGGTACGCCAGCTGGCAACGCAACTTTCTCCGCGGCACAATGCGATGTAGCCATCAAGGCAATCAGTATGCTTCGTGGCAGGCATCAGCGTTTCGCGGAGGTTCGCACGGCTCACGAGTCGCAAGTGTCGGCGCTGAATCGCACGGTGGTCGAAAAGGAGGCCAAAATTGCGGCGCTTACGCAAAGGTTGGAAGAACGCGACGCGTCAGCGGTCGCTTTTGGTAGAAGTGTGCTTACGCAGGCCGCCCGGTTCGAGGAGGCGCTGCTGGATTGGGACACGAGGCTCGGTGAGTTGCATAAATCGCTGGCTAGGCATGCGCTGCAGATCGATGACATGACGGGCAATTTGGCAGCAAGGACCGACGAGCTGATCAAGTTCCAAGGATTGCTCGACGAATCTGGCGTTGAGCTCGGAAAGTTGAAGGCAGCCAAGGAAAAGCTGGAGGACGTGAATCGTCGAATGAAGGATACGATGGTCTGGCGGCTGGCCAGCAAACTCAGGCTGGTCAAACCGTTAGTTGCTGGCCAGGACAGTGTCGACGCGACTGGTGCGAAGGCTCCAAGGGGATTCGATGCTGCCTGGTATTTGCAGAAATACCCCGATGTGGCTGCCAGCGGCATGGATCCATATCAGCATTACGTGCTGGCAGGAAGGAGCGAGGGCCGGCAACCATCTGCGGCAGTGCCCCCTCGAACGCTACTGAAGAAGGCGCGCGTCTTGCGCTCGGGGTTGCTATCGGCGGTGAGGCAGGCCGGCGGGGTCCGCAAGGCGGTGGAAAAAGTGGTCACCGTGGCCAAGCGCGACGGCTGGTTTGTTCCGGATTTCGACGAGGCGTTCTACCTCGACATGTACCCCGATGTCCGCGAGTCCGGGATCGATCCCTATGCGCACTTTGTGCAGCACGGCAGGGCCGAAGGCCGCATAGGTCGTAGCCCTCGTTTGAAATTGCAGAAATCCTCGGTGCCTTGGGACGCCGCGAAAAAGGCCGTGCTGGTGGTCAGTCACGAAGCGTCGCGCACGGGCGCACCCATCCTCAGTCTCAATATCACCAGAGAGCTGCAGAAACGATTCAACGTCATCGTTCTCGCGCTTGGCGATGGGCCGATGATGGCGGCGTTCTGCGAAGTGGCACCCGCGGTGGTCGGCCCCATGTCGGTCAGGGGCAACGCCGGCATGGCCGGCGATGTCATCGCGCAGCTGGCGCTGTCGTACGAGTTCGAGTTCGCCATAGTGAACAGTATCGAGTCCCGTTTCGTGCTCAGACGCCTGACGGAATTGTCGATACCGACGATCAGCCTGATCCATGAATTCGCCGCGTATACCCGGCCGCTGGACGCGTTTCCCTTTGCCATCCTGTGGTCGGCTGAGACAGTGTTTTCGGCGCGAATAACCCATGAGAATGCGGTGACCGGGAACCCGGAGTTGGCGGGGCAACCGTTCCACATCATGCCGCAGGGGCGCTGCACCATGTTCGCTCACGCGGTCGACCCCGGAAACGACGCGCTCGAGAGGAGCCGGCTGTTGCGCGTCCTTCGCCCTTGCGGCGAGACTGACAAGGACACCATCGTCATTGTCGGTGTCGGGTATGTGCAGTACCGCAAGGGCGTGGATCTTTTCCTCGAATGTGCTGCCCGGGCGGCCAGGTCCGACGGCGGCGAGCGCTGTCGCTTCGTCTGGATCGGCAAGGGTTACGACCCGACGAATGACATGGCCTATTCGACCTACCTCGCCGAGCAGCTCCGGCGATCGGGCTTGCAGCGGCAGTTCGCCTTCGTGGATGAGACCGCCGCCATCGAACAGGTCTATGCATCCGCGGATATCCTGCTGCTGAGCTCGCGACTGGACCCCTTGCCCAACGTGGCGATCGATGCTATGGCGCATGGGCTGCCGGTGGTGTGCTTCGCCAATACCACCGGCGTGGTGGATGCGCTGGTCGACAGTGGCCTGTCCGAAGCATGTGTGGCGCCATACTTGGATACCGCCGCCATGGCGGAGCTTGTGCTGAATCTGGCCCGCTCCAAGGAGCTGAGAAGTCGGGTGGGCACGCGACTGCAACAGACAGTGCGCGAACAGTTCGACATGGAGCGTTACGTCGCCGGCCTCGAAGGGCTTGCCAGGAATGCAAAAGGTCGGCTGGCCAAGGAGCTCGAAAGCACCAGGGTCATACTTGACTCGGCACCGGCAAGGCCGGACTTCTTCCTGCGCGCGGATGACAAGTACCCGTCACCCGAGGACATGGTGCGGTATGGCTACGTGCGAAGCTGGGCTGCGGGAATCTCCAGGAGAAAGTTGTTTCCGGGATTCCATCCGGGCATCTACGCCGAGCGGCACGGTGTCGAAGAGCCCGGGCTGGATCCACTGGCCAGTTACCTGCGCGCGGGGTTGCCCGAGGGCCCCTGGCGCTTCGAGGTGATCAGTTCGGAGGACACCCCCACCAGCATGCCTGCCGAGGTCCGCGTGGCGCTTCATCTGCACGTCTACTATCCGGACTTGCTTAGTAACATGCTTGATCGCCTGGGCATGAATGCCGCCCGGCCCGGCCTGTTTGTCAGCGTGCCCGACGACACGGTTGCTGCCGTTGTTCGCAAGATGATGAGGAAATTCGCGAAACAGCTCGTCAGGGTCGTAGTCGTCCCCAATGTGGGGCGCGATCTGGGGCCGATGCTGACGGCGTTCGGCAGCACCTTCGTCGATCATTACGATATCGTCGGACACCTGCATACGAAGAAGTCCGTCGATCTCGCTCACGAGGAAACCGCAAAAGTCTGGAGCCGATTCCTGATGGAAAACCTGCTGGGCGGAAAAGCCTGCATGGCGGATCTCATCCTCGGACGGATGGCTGCGGACCCCTCGATAGGCATCGTCTTTCCCGACGATCCCTATGTCGTCGGTTGGGGCGCCAACCGGCCGCATGCCGAGCAACTTGGCGCCAAGCTGGGTCTGGCCGACTTTCCGGAAAATCTGGCGTTCCCGGTGGGCTCAATGTTCTGGGCGCGCACCGGGGCGATTCGGCCGCTCTTTGATCTCGGCCTCGACTGGAAGGATTATCCGACGGAGCCACTACCCTACGATGGCTCGATGCTGCATGCTATCGAGAGGCTGTTGCCACTTGTCGCTGGAAAGCAATCGACTCGCGTCGTCTTGACCAATGTGGCCGGAGTGACAAGGTAGCTCGAGGGCGTTGCAGCATCATGCGGGAGCAAGCCGAACTATGAAATGCGTCATTTTCGGCGGAGGGGGGTTCATCGGTTCGGCGATCGCGGACCGGTTGCTCAGGGACGGTCACGTGCTGCGGATATTCGAGCGCCCTCGCGTCGAGCCGTATCGCAAATTCCTCGATGGCGAACAAGTGGAGTGGGTGACTGGCGACCTGCTGAGCGTCCATGACGTGGGCGTTGCGCTCGAGGGAGCCAACGTCGTGCTGCATCTGGTTTCGACGACGCTGCCGAAGAGCTCGAACGACGATCCGATCTACGACGTTCAGAGCAATCTGGTGTCGACCCTGCAAATGCTTAACCTCATGGTGGCCAGAAGCGTTCGCCGGATGATTTTCATCTCCTCCGGCGGAACGGTATATGGTCCGCCGGAAAAACTGCCGGTGGACGTGCAGAAATCCTCGGTGCCTTGGGACGCCGCGAAAAAGGCCGTGCTGGTGGTCAGTCACGAAGCGTCGCGCACGGGCGCACCCATCCTCAGTCTCA
>JAJZCS010000179.1 GCA_021829055.1 Pseudomonadota bacterium | reverse complement strand
TTCGCCGCTCCCGGCTTGGGAGGGGCACATGCGGCGGAACTTGTTTTGGTTATCCGACGACCAATGGGCGAAGATCGGGCCGCTTTTACCGACTGATGTTCGTGGCAGGATGCGCGTTGACGACCGGCGCGTACTGAGTGGCATCTTGCACGTGCTGAAGAGTGGTTGCCGCTGGTGCGATTGCATGGGCCGTCGACAACGATTGACAACCGGTTTGTACGCTGGGCCGAGCGCGGGGTTTGGGAGAGATTGTTTCAAGAACTTGCCCGTTTCGGAAGATCGACCGGCAGGCAAATGATTGATTCTACTCACATCAAGGCGCGCCGCCCGGCGGTGGAAAAGGGGGGAGCAGGCGATTGGTCGGTCGCGAGGCGGCCGCAACACGACAATCCATGCAATTGCAGATGCTAAAGGACGTCTTCTTTCCCTTATCCTGACGGGCGGTGAGGCGCATGACCGCCCGATTGCCGAACCGCTGGGCAACAAGACCAAAAATGCCTCGCGGATAAAGCCCGCGACCGCGCCGAATTGCGAAAGTTGCTAAAAAAGCAAGGCACAAAGCCTGTCATTCCAAACCAATGCAATCGCAAGCAGCCATTCAGTTTCAGCAAAAAAAGCGTACAAGGAGCGACATCTCATCGCAAATGCCTTCTTCCGCCTGAAAGATATCAGACGCATCGCAATCCGCTATGATCGTCTGACAGTTAATCCCGCCGCATCAGTTTATCTGGTGGCCGCAGTCGTCCGGTGAATATTATGAGTCCGGACTCTAATTTGAGGAGGGTCGGTCTCTGACATGATCTTGTTGGTGCATGATATCTAATTGGAGCGCTTTAAAAAGCGACCAATGATAAGGCATCAGGAACGGCTTATTGCTGCAACAGCTAAGACGGGATCATTATGAGATCCTGTTCGGGTTCGTGGTAGTGACACAATGTCACAGGAGGAAAAATAGAGAATGCAGAATCTACAGTGTTCGTCCTCTGCACTGCCCCCTCGACCACCCGAAGTCAGGAAGGCTTTCCGGCGTTGCGTTTAAAAGTTCCGCAAATGGTAGCGGAGGGTCGCGGCGGCGGCTCCAGGAGATAGCCGCTAGGTCGGCCTTTTTCGGCGGAGAAAAAAGGCGCCCGAGAAATCGGTAGTGGCGCGGCTCTGTTGGGTCGTGGCGTCGCCGAGGGGATTTCATCAAGTGTGAGCGTGGTTTCGTTCCACGCAGGCTTGCTGTAAGGAACGACCATGCTAGTCGATTCCCACTGTCATCTGGATTATTTCGCGGAAGACGAGCGGGTTTGCGTCATCAAGCGAGCCGTTGCCAGTGGCGTCGGGGAGATGGTGACGATGGGCACAACGCTGTCGCAATCTCGGACAGCAATGGCGATCGCTGCCAAAGGTGGTCTAGGAGCGAAAATTTGGGCGTCGGTAGGTGTGCACCCTCACCACGCTGGGGAGGAGGGACCAGTTCCCGATCCCTTGGTGATCGCGAAGATGACGGAACACCCCGGGGTGATTGGAATCGGGGAGTCAGGCCTAGACTATTTTTATGATCGGGCACCACACGACGTACAGGCGCGCAACTTCCGAGCACATATTCATGCGGCACAGGCAACGGGATTGCCGCTTGCGATTCATGCGCGGGATGCAGATGGAGATATCGCGGCTATTCTTGAGGAAGAGTACCGTGCAAAAAAATTCTTGTTTCTTCTTCATTGCTTTTCATCAGGGCGGTTGTTGGCCGAGCGGGCGTTGGCGATTGGTGGCTACCTGTCCTTCTCCGGGATTTTGACATTTCCGAAGTCCGAGACGCTCCGGGGGATTGCGCGTCATGTTCCAGCAGATCGCCTGTTAGTCGAAACTGACGCGCCATATCTTGCACCGGTACCGATGCGCGGCTCAAAGAATGAGCCTGCAAACGTGGTGCACACTGCGGCCCAGCTGGCAGAGGTACGGCGCATCGGACTTGCCGAAATTGCGGAACTCACCAGCGCGAACTTTAAGCGCCTTTTTGTGAAGGCACAATGAACTTTGAGTTGGTGCTCCTCGGTACCGGAGGTTCTGCGGGCTTGCCGCAGATTGGTGGTACTGATGGGGGCGGGGACTGGGGTGGTTGTGATCCCACGGAAGAACGGAATCGGCGGACGCGGCCAAGCGTTGTAATTCGTGGGCCAGGCGGAAATCTATTGGTGGATACTGCGCCGGAACTTCGAATGCAGCTTACAGGGGAAAAGATCCCGCAGATTGATGCGGTATTGTTCACCCACACACACGCGGATCATGTTGCCGGAATGGACGAGATTCGAATCTTGAACAGAATCCTAGGACACCCAATGCCAGCTTATGCGGAAGCAAGCACGTGGGCGGAGTTGCGACGCAGGTTCGAATATGCATTTCAGCCATGGGCCGGGAATGGGTTTTTCCGACCGGCACTCGAGACGCAGGACATCGCGGCGGGTGAGACCGTAAACATTCTCGGGTTGGGGATCTTACTACTTCGGCAGGATCATGGATTTATGCCAACTCTCGGCCTGCGGATTGGAGACCTTGCATATTGCACGGATGTGGTCCGGTTTACGCCAGACGCGTTCGCGGCGCTGCGTCATGTGAGGACTTGGGTCGTAGGCTGCTTCACGCGCGGCGCACCGCACCCGACACATGCCAACCTGGACCAGGTGTTGGCGTGGGTTGCGGAATTGCGGCCAGAGCGGACGATCCTGACCCATATGGGGCCGGATATGGACTATCAGTGGTTGAGGCGCAACCTGCCGACTGGCGTGGAACCCGGCTATGATGGGATGCGGATTGAAGGAGAACAGGATTGATTGGCGAGCAACAACTAGACAGGCTTGCAGAGATCGCGGTGAAGATTGGCGTAAACGTGCAACCCGGGCAGGAGCTGATCATCAACGCGCCGATCGACGCGCGGGTGTTGGTGCAACTGGTTGCAGCGCATGCCTATCGGGTCGGCGCAAGTCTGGTGGTGCCTTTCTATAATGACGATTTTGTTGTTCGTGCCCGTTTCGAGAATGCTGAAGACTCGAGTTTCGATTTCGCGCCGACGTGGCTTTATGAAGGGATCCGTCGATCTTTGAGCGAGGGAGCCGCGATGCTTTCGGTGGTGGGCGCCGATCCTACCGTTTTGGCCGGATTCGATCCTAAACGGATTGGGCGGATGCAACGTGCGCAAGCCGCGGCCGCGAGACCAATGAGGAACCTGATAAGCTCATTTACGGTGAACTGGTCGGTGATTGCCTTTGCTACACCGGCGTGGGCGCGATCAGTGTTTCCTGACGACATCGAGTCGGTGGCCGTCGAGAAATTGTGGCACGCGATTCTTTCAGCAACCCGGGCTGACCGGGATGATCCCGTCTCAGCATGGAGAGAGCATGCGGATCAGCTCCTCGACCGCTGCGAGACGTTGAATGCCAAACGCTTCGAGGCACTCCACTTTCGTGGGCCAGGCACGGATTTGAGGGTCGGACTGATCGACGATCATGTATGGGTGGGCGGCGCAACGGAAGCGTTGAACGGAATCGTCTGTTTACCAAACCTGCCGACAGAGGAGGTTTTTACGATGCCGCATCGCGAGCGAGTCGATGGTGTAGTGCGGGCCAGCAAACCGCTAGTTCATGGTGGGGTTTTGATCGAAGACATTGCAGTCCGGTTCGAAAAAGGTCGAATCGTTGAAGCGTACGCCAGCCGTGGCGAAGAAATTTTTCGTTCTCTTGTCGCGACAGATGAAGGAGCCGCGAGATTGGGTGAAGTCGCACTGGTACCTGAAGCCTCGCCTGTCGCTCGGTCTGGGCTGACATTTAGAAACACACTTTTTGATGAGAATGCGGCAAGCCACATTGCGCTCGGTCAGGCCTATGCGTTCACCCGTCGAGGAGGAGGTGGCCCGGAGGCAGGAGCGAACGAGAGTCTGATCCACGTCGATTGGATGATCGGTTCAGATCGCGTGGATGTCGATGGGATCACGCCGGAAGGCTCAGTGGTTCCGGTGATGCGGGCGGGCGCGTTCGTTATCTAACTTAATCCGCCCCTGCTTCACGCTGCCAACTTATTCCGTCTTGAACCAGCCTCTCGCGGATGGGCCGGCACCGCATGTCCCCTATGCGCTTGATGAGCGGGTACCTGGACACCTGGGCGGTTCCATTTACCTATCGCCAAAGTGGGCCTGATGTGATTCTCTGTTGTCGGTGAGGCAAGGATGACGGGCTGCGCCAGCAGGGACTATTTGGGTTATCAGACCATCTGAAGCGACCGTCTGCGTACGGCGATTCGCTGGAAGTTCTGGCGCAAGTCGTGGATTTCGAGGTATTCCGGCCGACGCTGATGGCAGCGCTGGGCTACTCCGGACGGCGCCAGGGGCGGACGCCCTCCCTATGACCCGGCGGCAACAATGTTGAAGATTCTGGTGCTGGCGGCGCAGAGCAACGTCAGCGATGCACGCATGGAGTACCTGATCCGGGATCGGATGAGTGGGCTGTGGTTTCTCGGTTTCGACCTCGGCACGGCGACGCCGGATGCGAACACGATCCGTATGTTTCGGGAGCGGCTCACCGCTGCCGGTGCGCTCGACGCGCTGTTTGCTGATTTCGATCGCCAGTTGAAGGGGCGCGGCTACCTGCCGATGGGCGGGCAGATCGTCGACGCAACGCTGGTAGCAGCGCCCAAACAGCGCAACACCCAGGCTGAGAAGGATGCAATCAAGGCAGGCCAGAAGGCTGCCAAGATCTGCCCGGACATTGCCAGATAGCCACTCTCCCTCAGCCGCGTGTCAAACAATGCCAACAGCTTCGCCATCGCCCCTGCCTCGGTGAGCTGCTCGCGGAACAGCCAGATCGTCGTCGCATCCGGCC
>JAJZCS010000178.1 GCA_021829055.1 Pseudomonadota bacterium | reverse complement strand
ATCGCGGATATCGCGGCCACGGCGTGGAAACCAAGGGCAGAAAGGTCTTCATCACCCGCCAGAAACGCGGCATCACGCCCACCATCCGACGCGAGTTGCGCCGGCCCACCGCCATCAAGCCCGTCATCGGCCACATGAAGACCGATGGCCACCTTGGAAGGAACTTCCTGCTCGGCCGTCAATGGAAATGCCATCAACGCCATCCTCTCAGGCGCCAGCCACAACCTCCGCCTCCTTCGCAGATGGCTGATCAGGCCTCTTTGCGCCCTCGCCGCGTGGATCTCCGTCAAGAGCAGGTCAACAAGCCCCCGCCTCCCACAGCCAAATATCACATAATTCACAGTCGACTAGGTGCACCCATCTGACGGTGACAGCATGGATGAAGGAGATGCTCTTGCCCGCGCTCAGGCCGCAAAGCCTAGTCGTCATGGATAATGCGCCCTTTCATAACAAGTCAAAAACCGCCGAAATGCTCACGGAACCTGGCCACCTCCATCTACCGGCGATTTGACTGGGCAAGTGGTGTTTTGCGGCGAGTTTATTTGGGATTGGGGCTGGACCGGGCCGATTTGACCCGTTTCCGGGGATTTTTTCGGGTTTGGGACGCACTTATCCCGTCGCTGCCCGCCGTTCGTGGAAGATCAGGCGGTGCATGTTGCAGGTCAGGTTGGCCAGGGTCACCTTCGCCGTGGCGCGCCTGATGCCGATGGTGCGGATGAACAGGCTCATCTTGTCCTTCTGCTGCGCGAAAACATGTTCGACCCGCGCACGGACCTTCGACCTGGCGGCGTTGGCCCTGGCCACCCGTTCGGGGGCATCGGCTTGCCGCGGGGCTTCCTGCGGTGAATGCGGCCCGGCCATGCCGTTTGAGCCCTGCCTCGTTGGACTGGCTGCGATAGGCGGTGTCCTTCTGTGCGGCTCTTGCGGGCGCGTCAGGCCGGATCTCGTCGGCGGCCCTGGCCCCCCCTTTACCTTGATCGCGTCCTTCCCGGCCTGGCTGTTGCGCTGCCTGGGGGGGGGCGGCAACCAGCGTCGCATCGACGATCTGTCCCCCCATCGCGAGATAACCCCGCGCCTTCAGCCGCCGGTCGAATTCGGCGAACAGCGCCTCGAGCGGGCCCCGTTCGGTCAGCTTCTCACGAAACCGCCGGATCGTGTTGGCATCCGGCGTGGCCGCACCCAGGTCAAACCCGAGAAAACGCAGCCAGCTCAGCCGGTCCCGGATCAGATACTCCATCCGCGCATCGCTGACGTTGTTCTGCGCCGCCAGGATCAACACCTTCAGCATCGCCACAGGGTCATACCGCGGCCGACCGCCCTTCGCGCCGTCGCCATACCCAAGGAAGGCAACCAGCGTCGGACGAAACGCTTCAAAATCGACCACCCGACCAAGCTCCTCCAGCGGATCGCCCTACGCCGAAAGCCGCTTCAGATGATCCGATAACCCCAACAACCCAGCTTGATGCATCCACGCCTCCATTCAACCCATCGACTCAAATCCACCGCAATTTGTCGAGGGTTTCTGGAGGGGCCCGGCTGTTTTTCAGCCCGGCATGCACCACGCCACAGCCTGTGTGCGTTCACATGCGGGGCGAAAGCGGCTTTCCCGAGTAACGGTGACCATAGGCCGAACAGGTTTGGAGGATACCAAGAAGCGATTCGTCCAGAAAAAGAATTGCTGGTGCGCCACCTCGGAAGCAGGCAACGGCGTCAGGAACCGCGACGATGGGGGCTCTGAGCCTGGACGACCGTGGGACGAAGTGCCATCAGGTTCTTGCTTTTCTTGACATTCATTGTTGTCGAGTTTGGAACGCTTTCGGCCAAAAGTAGGAAACTTTCAAAAAGGCAGTTTCATTCCGGGGGGTAGGCCGATGCCACCAGTCACCTTCTGGAGTTCGTCGGCAGAAATGCTTTCCAATTTCGCGCGCGCATCACGATGGGCAGCGATGATCAGGTCTTCAAGCATTTCTGATTCCGCTGCATCGAGGAGTTTCGGATCAATCTTGAGAGCCTTCAGATCTCCCTTGCCGGAGATTACAAGCTTGACCAAGCCAGCACCCGACTCACCAGAGATTTCCATCGCTTCAAGCCTGGCCTGCATATCTTGCATGTTCTGTTGCATCTGTTGGGCTTGCTTCATCAAACCTGTGAGGTTTTTCATCAGTGTATCCTTTGGCTATCAGTCTTCATTCGTGAGTGAGTCAAATTCGTCGTTGTCCGTTGTGTCGGTGCCGGAGGACAGCACCTCGGCAGCCGGTTCGGGACGGTGGAAGGCTTCGATTCGGGAGCCGGGGAACGTGTCGAGAACGGCCTGAACCAGAGGATGCCCAATTGCTGCATCTAGCGCACGAGCGTTCTCCCGTTCTTCGGCTTCAGCGAGGCTCGGCGCTCCTTGTTCACGCGAAAGAGCAATGGTCCAGCGCCGCTTAGTGCCCGCCTCAAGGAGGAAGGATATGCGGGCCGCGAGATCTCTTGGCGCTGTCGAAGCAAGATTCAGTTCGATCACGGGAGGTACGAAACGTACGACGCGCACATCATGACGCAAGTGAGCGTATAATCGGAGATCCTGCCTTTCGAGAGCCAAAGCAACGACATCTTCGAAACGGTCGATTCTCCGCTGCGCCGCCGGGATATCGGGATCCAGGATCGCGTCGAGCACGGCAGCGGGACTGTCGGCACCAATCGACCCGCTGCTCCCAATCGCCGCACGAAAGCCTCCACCGGACGACGTTATGGGTACCGGGCGCGGAGATGAGTGATTGTTGGATTGGCTGAGCTTGCGGACCAGTTCCGCTGGTGGAGGCAAGTCCGTTACATGGCAAAGACGGATTAGAATCATGTCAGCACAAGCTCTGCGATCGGTCGATTGCTCGAGCTCCAAGATGCCTTTTGATAGCATCTGCCAGAGGCGTCCGAGCCAAGGGATCGAAAGCTGGTCCGCAAGTTCCTTGCCTCGAGTACGCTCGAGTTCGGGCAGAGATTTGCTGCTAACAAGATCCGGAATCGACTTCAGCCGCGAAAGAGTGTGCGCGAGACCCAATAGGTCTTGCATTACCTGTCCAGGTTCCGCGCCATCGTCATGGGCGGAATCGAGCAATCGAAGCGATCGCGCGACGTCGCCCGCGGCGATTGCGTCCATGAGATCGAAGACCATCGAACGATCGGCGAGACCGAGCATACCTGACACGGCACCGGCGGTGACGATGCCGTTATTCAGACCCAGTGCGATCGCCTGATCAAGGAGGGAAAGGCCGTCACGTACTGAACCGTCGGCCGCGCGTGCAATGGCATCGACGGCGCTTGGCTCGACCGTGATCTTTTCGGCAAGAGCGACGCGCTGAAAATGCGCGGCGAGCGTTTCGATCGCTACGCGCTTTAGATCAAAGCGCTGGCAGCGCGACAGAATGGTGACCGGCACCCTACGAATTTCCGTTGTGGCGAACACAAATTTGATATGGGGTGGAGGCTCTTCGAGCGTTTTGAGCAACGCGTTGAACGCGTGGCGGGAAAGCATATGAACTTCGTCGATAACGAAAACCTTTGTTCGGGACATCATCGGTTGAAACCGTGTTGCTTCGATGATGTCGCGGACGTCGTCCACACCGGTTTTGGACGCCGCATCCATTTCAATGACGTCCGGATGTCGATCTTGCAGAATGGCGACACAGTTGGCGCAAACTCCGCACGGATCCGCTGTCGGGCCGCCGTTGCCGTCACGGCCGACACAGTTGAGTGCGCGCGCGATGATTCGTGCAGTGGTGGTCTTGCCTACACCCCGAACACCGGTAAACATAAAGGCGTGAGCGATGCGATTCATCGCGAAAGCGTTGCGTATGGTGCGAACCAAACCATCCTGCCCGATCAGGTCATCAAACAGTACCGGACGATATTTGCGGGCGAGTACGCGATACGCAGGCGTCTCAGTCGGCTCCGGCAGTGCAGCCTGGCCATCACCAAAAAGTGATCCGCCGGTGCGCGAAGCGGGATCATCGTCGAACAGCCCGGCCATGAAACTCCGTGACGGCAGAGGGGTTATAGGTGGGAGGCCGGATCCGAAACCCGTGCTGAAACTCGTTGCGGCTGCTGCCTTCCGGCCCTGACCGGGTTGGCGAGGTACACGTCCGCGGCCGACCTCCCGACAAAGATATCGGACCTTTAGACGCTTTTGGCAAGCTTCGTCTGGTCCGAGTCCGTGTCACCCATAAGTCACCAAGTTTTTTTTGGATTAATTTCCGGCGACGAGGTGATCCGGCAAGGCAAGCTGTCCTGCCAGCAACGACGGTTCGCATAGCTGCATACTTTGTGTGTTCAGCTGGCAATACAAAGCAAATCTGCAGGAAGATGCTATCCCACAAAGCAGCGTTAAGTTCAATATCGTATCAATCTGGCAAATTTATACTTTATCTAGCCCGGGGTTCTGCCTAAATCGACCAGAGAGAAACCTTACAGCAAGAGGTTGATGATGCGCACGGTGTTGGACAGGATTCTGAAACAACTCGTGGCCGAGGGCGACTTTACGGTTATCTGGCCAGATAAAACTTCGTCGCACTATTGCGGCCTGCCCGGGTCGAGAGCGCAGATTGCTATTTCCGACTGGCGAACCGTACGACGCTTGATACGATCACCTGCGATGGCGTTTGGCGAAGAATATATGGACGGCGGCATCGTTCCCGTGGATTGTACGATTTACGATGTTCTCCATGTTCTGCTTGTGAATACTGAGCACGGCGAGCGTGGCATCTGGTTGTTGCGCATGCAAGCCGCCCTGCGGCGGTGGATACGATTCCTTTGGCAGTCGAATCATATCACACGATCTCGTCGCAATGTCGCACATCATTATGATTTAAACGGCCCATCGAATC